>CAZYTE010000074.1:0-8066 GCA_964649425.1 uncultured Oscillospiraceae bacterium | reverse complement strand
ATGTAGCCGTGGTCATTGAGGTGGCTGTCCAGAGCGGCCACATAAATATCCACATCGGGGTGATCCCTGTGGATACGGTCCACACCCTCGGGAGCGGCGATCAGGTTTAAGAGTCTGATGTTCTTTGCACCTGCCTCCTTCAGGAAAGTGATGGAAGCGGAGGCGGAACCGCCGGTGGCCAGCATGGGGTCAACCACGAAAACATCGCGCTCCGCGATATCGGGGGGCATCTTGAAGTAGTACTTCACCGGCTCCAAAGTCTCAGGGTCCCGGAACAGGCCGATGTGGCCCACCTTTGCGTTGGGTACCATGCTCATGATACCGTCCACCATGCCCAGACCTGCGCGCAGAATGGGTACGATAGCCAGCTTCTTGCCTGCGATGCGCTTGCAGTGTGCGGTGGAAACAGGGGTCTCAACATCCACATCCTCCAGTGGCAGATCGCGGGTGGCCTCATAGCACATCAGCATGGAGATCTCGGACACAAGCTCACGAAACTCCTTTACGGAGGTTGCCTTGTCGCGCATGATGTGCAGCTTGTGCATAATCAGGGGGTGGTCAAATACTACCAGTTTGCTCATAATCAGTTTCTCCTTTGTATGGTTTTACATTTTACTCTCTCGTTCAAGCCGTTCCCGCTCAGCCTGAGACAGTCTCAGGTAAACAGGCAGCAGCTCATTGCTGCCGGCAAAGTCCTTGCCCTGTGCGGCCATGGCCACGCCCCACGCGCTCTGCCACATGAGATTTTCCGGAGCTATCCGGCACTCCACGCCGTTTTCGCTGAAATAGCTCCCGGTGATCAAAGCGCCGTCACCCACCAGAAACACAGGCCCCTCCAGCTGCTTCACCTCATCAATAAGCTGGGAAAGGGCAATAGCCCGATCCTCGCAGAGTCTTATGGGTTTACCGTTTTCTATGCGGAAAATGGCGTTATATACCTGATTGCGCCTTGCGTCCATAACCGGGCAGACATAGCCCCCGACAGATACACCATGCCAGGCCATCGCCTCCAGAGTGGATACGCCCACGCAGGGCTTGTCGGCAGCCCATGCAAGCCCCTTCACCGTGGACACACCGATGCGCACACCGGTAAATGAGCCGGGGCCATGTGCCACCGCAAAAGCGTCCACATCGCGGATAGTCAGCTCCGCGTTTTTCAGCATATCCTCAGCCATGGGCAGCAGGGTGCGGCTGTGGGTCAGGCCGCTGCACTGGCTGTACTGTGATATTAATTTACCGTCTCTGCACAAAGCAACGGATGCCGCCTTTGCAGAGGATTCAAAGGCCAATACTAGCATTGTTCAGCCCCCTCAATGGTGATTTTTCTCTCAGTATCGCCCAGCTTTTCAATGGTGACGGTGATCTCGTCCCCAAAGAAGGCATCCTGCACATTCTCGCTCCACTCGACAGCGCACACAGCGCCCCGGCTGATATAGTCCTCCCAGCCAATGTCAAACAGCTCATCTGCACAGCTGAGGCGGTACATATCAAAGTGTATAAGCTCCCTGTCTCCAAGGTACTCGTTGACGATGGTGAAGGTGGGGCTTGAAACTCTGCAGCTAAGACCCATGCCCCTTGCCATTCCTCTTACAAAGGCAGTCTTGCCTGCACCGAGGTCGCCATACATGGCGATTACCGCACCACCGGGAAGCTTTTGGGCAAACTCCGCGCCGATGGCCTCGGTCTCAAGTTCATTTTTTGTTATATATGTTGGCATACTGCCACCTCATCTTCATAATTGTTAACATTATACACTTTTTCTGCCATTGCGTAAAGAGCTATAATGTGATAAAATAGCGCGAGTTAGAGAAAGCGTGGTGGCATAAAATCAGTAAGCTTAAACCTCTTGTAAAGCAGTTTGTTCAGCGGGCGGATATTTTCCTGCTGTGTATGTGCATAATCTGTGCGCTTTTCGGTACCGCTATCGTATATGTGACCACCGTGGGCATGGCGGAGGCCGGTGCGCTCTCCAACCCTGCCAAGTTCGTTGTCGTCCAGCTGTTCTCCATGGCTCTGGGCATAGCAGCCTTCGTTGCGCTGACGGTTATAGACGCGGACCTCTTGGGCCAGCAGTGGAAGATGCTGTGTGTCATCAACCTTTTGCTTCTGGTGGCGTTGGTCATCTTCGGTCAGGATGACGGCACCGGCAACAAGAGCTGGATCCGCTTCGCAGGCATCGGCATCCAGCCCTCTGAGGTCATCAAGGTCATTTATATTGTGGTCGCCGCCAAACAGATGACCTATCTTAAAGAGTATAAGGATCTCAACTCCTTCCTCTCCGTTATCCAGATGGCGGGCCACTTCGGCATCATCTTCGTTCTGATCGTCGGCATCTCCTCTGACCTTGGCTCCGCAACAATCATCATGTGCATCTTCCTTACCATGATCTTCGCTGTGGGGGTCAGGCTCTACTGGTTTGCTCTGGGCGGCGCGGTGGTGGCGGCGGCGGTTCCCCTGCTGTGGACATACTTTTTGAAAGACTATCAGAAGCAGCGCCTTGTCGCCCCATATGACCCCACCATCGACCCCGACGGCTACGGTATCACATGGCAGACCACCCAGAGTAAAATGACCCTGGCCTCCGGCAGACTCACCGGTGTGGAGGAGGGCTTCAATACCTCGGTGTTCACCGGCAAGCATACGGACTTTATTTTCTCCGGTGTGGGCGAAACGCTTGGCATGATAGGCTGTATCATAGTGCTGATACTTCTTATTATTATCATTGTCCACTGCGCCCGTGTGGGCATCCATTCCGGCAGAACCTTTGATATGCTCATCTGCGTCGGTGTTGCCGCGGCAGTGTTCTTCCAGACTGCGGTTAATGTGGGCATGTGCATCGGCATCACCCCGGTTATCGGCATCACCCTGCCATTTTTCAGCTACGGCGGTTCATCAATGATGACCATGTTCGCCGCCATGGGCCTTGTCTCGGGCGTCAAATATAAACCCAAGCCCCAGCTGTTCTCAATGATGTATAACTAACAAAAAACTCCCGGACCTCCGGGAGTTTTTGCTTTTCTCATGTGGGGCAGGTAATGCCTGTCCGCATACTACGCACTCACGCGCAAATTCTCATAATACAGGCAGTAGCAGAAGTTCATATAGGGCAGACTCCAGATTTGGATTACATAGCCCACATAGCCGAAGCTTGCCAGAATGATCCAGCCGATAAAGCTGAGCTCAAGCACGAAGAAGTCAAACTTCCGACCATTCATCAGCCGTTTGCTCTCTCTCAAACAGTCCATTACGCTCATTTCCGGGTGGTCAATGAGCACATACAGAGCCATCTTGTAGCGGTAAGCTGCGATGATACCGGGGACTATCAGCAGCATGGACCACAGAGAGATAAACAGGGTCTTGAGCACCGACAGCAGCATCACCTTGCCAAAGAAGCCGAAGCCGTCCAGCAGGTTGCCGTAAGAGGCCTCGGTGCCGCGGATGATGTTGAGCAGATAGATGTTGAAACCTGCAAACACAACCATCAGCACCAGGTCGATGATAATGGTGATCAGATGGCCCAGGGGGGTGGGTGCCATGGTCTCCAGCAGACTCAGGGCGTATTCCAGATTGCCGTCCTGTACATGCTCCAGATACTGCTGTACTCTGGACATACTCATGTTGATGCCGAGGATCCTGCCGGAAAGCTCAGACAACACAAAGGACAGCAGCAGGTATATTGCCGCCACCCAGACCGCCTTGGGTTTGGACTGGCGCATAAGCTCCAGTGACTGACGCTTCAGATCGATACGGGAAAGAGACATATACGCTCTCCTTTCATTGAATTTTTGCTGATTGAATGATATCATCTGCCAAAAGGGAAGTAAAGGAAAAAATACATCGAAAATGTAAAAAAACTATTGACAAGTCCCGCTTTGGGTGCTATTATAATCAAGCGTTCCAGAGATGCGCGAGTGGTGGAATTGGCAGACTCGCTAGATTCAGGTTCTAGTGCTCACTCCGGGCGTGCGGGTTCAAGTCCCGCCTCGCGCACCAAAAAGCCTCGAAATCGAAAGATTTCGGGGCTTTTCTTTTTCAAAGGTTCCTGATTTTGAGAATTTGAGTTCTGTAAAAATAGATTTTTCTGTGAAAATAGGCGCTAGATTTTTGAGAAAGGAAAATCTATCAAAAATGGTAAGACGAACTATCAAAAATCCCAAGGAATTTCAACGAAAAACGCTCCACGAGGCAATGACAATTTTCCTCCAACATTGTCGCATAAAAAATCTATCTCCAAGAACCCTGAAATACTATGAAGAGGACTTAAATTATTTCTTCTCCCGCATTCAGGTGAAGTATGTTGATGAGATTACGCTCGAAGTCTATGAGGCTTTTTTGAGTGGCGAACTGGAAGAGGGAAAGAAGATTAGCTCGCTCAATTCAAGGATTAGGGGCTTGGGGATTTGCGGGTGTAGCCTATTTCATAGCCTAAACGCTCCCTGTCCTCAATGTCGGCATCGTAATCAATTTCCAAGAGCTCTTGGAGGTCGTGAATATCCCTGTAAATGGAGCGTCTTTCAGCCTCTATGCCATAGGCTTTCAGGTGGTCTTTTATTTTATCTACATTCAGCGGGTGGTCTTTGTCAGAGCGTTTAAGTAAAACTTGCCATACAAGCAGAGACTTGTATTTCTGCGCGGGCTTTCTTCCGCCTTGTCTGTTGTTTGGAACTGTTGAAGCCATTTCACCATCTCCCTTGTTTTGTATAATACCATACCAAAAGCAAAGAAAAAAGGGAGGAAATTAAAGCCCAAAATCTTGTATTGCCGTTTTTACTGTGATATTATAAGAGTGCCACACAAATCTAATATAGGACACTTTCAGGGAATTCGTTTTTACTTCGGTAAAAATGCATTCTCCACTTTTGCATTCCCTGTGAGTGTCAAAGATTTGTGTGGCAACAAAAAGGAGCTCTGCATTTTTCGTGCGTGGTTCCTTTTTGGAGCCACGCACTTTTTATTTTAGGAGGATAATGATGAGCCATTCAAAAGAGAAGCCAACACAGACAAACAGAGTAATCACTATTGGAAATCGCATGGATGATGCAGATTTAATCAGGAGAATTCTTGCATATCAGAAGGAAAAGAACTTTACAAGTGCAGCGGCTGCTGTTAGAGCATTATGTGAAGATGCATTGGATTTCAAAAAGGCAATGAGGTAAGGAGGGATGGAAATGAAAAAAATAATTGCTTTGTTATTGGCTTTGGTAATGGTGCTTGCTTTATGCGCTTGTGGTGAATCCGCTCCTAGTGAGTCAGAAAAGGATGCTTCCACCTTGTTAGAATCACCTGTTTTACAAGCTCCCACCGAAGAATATGACCCATTTGATTTTGGCGATATAAATTACACACTTGAGATACCTATATATGAGCTTGTTAAGATGTCTGTTTTAAACAGCACATATGAGTATAGCGATTTTTTGTATGATGAAAAAGGCCTACTAATCCAAAAAAATGAATCTGGCAGTTCAAAAGGTGTTATTACATATGAGTACGATGAAAAAGGCCGTGTGATAGTCGAAAGAGACACAACCACCAATTATGGATATAGTCAAATAAACTATTTCTATAATGAGGATGGCTTGGTTGAACGGGAAATCCGTTCTTCTGACTCAGATGCAAGCATTGAGGATGGAATTACTTACGAAATTAGTTATACTTTAGATGATAGCGGACGTGTAATTCAGAAAACCTCAATCAATGAGCTATATCCAAACGAACCCACAATATATGATTATGAGTACGATGAGCGTGGAGTTCTGATTAAAGAAACCGAAACTCATTATGAGGGAAACAAAATTTATAGCCAGTATGTAATGACTTTAACATATGATAGTTCAGGCAGACTCATCCGCAAACTTGTGTATGATGTAAATGACCAGGAGTATTGGGGTAGTCCATACGAATATGAATATGCCCCTGTAAGTTCCTACACTGTCTCAACTGAAACGGACACCTCTTTACAAACCACAGATAAATGGAGCTCTTTTGATGAAGTGATGGAACTGCCTATGCCTGATTCCTGCATTACCGATGTTCAGTATAAAACGAAAGAGGACAACGGAAGCGCCATAATATACACCTTTATTTTACCACAAAGCCAAGAGGAGGCGAATGACACATACCACAAATATCAACTGATTCTTGCAGACATCTGTGGCTATTCCCTCGAAAACAAAGATGATATGGTGTATATATCCAGAGGTGGGGCTCTTTGTAGCTTGATGATGGCAGGAAATGATAATGAGTATGGATATTTTGTGCAAATAAGTTTTCCGTCTAACAAACCGACAACATCCAGCCAAACCTCTTCTGTTGGCAGTAATACTGCTTTCACAAACAAGTATGGCACAGCGACAACAAAATGTGTGGTGAGTGGATGTGATAACAATATTGCATCCTCAGGCGATACGAATTGTTGTGCTACTCATTCTAATAGGTGCTTAAATTGTGATTGCTACATTGACGGTGATGCAATGTATTGCATGAGTTGTCTTACTTCATCTTCCTCTGATACACCCGCTTATTCCAACAATACGACAAACTCATCTGGTGGTTGCAAATATGAGTATTCGAATGGTTCAGTCTGTGGGGCCAAGTGTAGCAGTGGCAAGACCCTTTGCGACAAGCATTTCGATGAGTTATATTCGATTTATCAAAACTTTGTAGGATAAGTAAGGACAGGGAGCAAAATTTGCTCCCTGTTTTTACGCCTCCAAAAGCTCCAAATACTTATACACCGTCGTTCTGCTTAATCCGCAAACTCTGGCAAGCTCACTCAAATTTAACTGCTTATTTTTATAAGCGGGATAGTGCTTGAGGAAGTTCGTGGGTATATCATCCTTTGTGGTCTGCGGTCTGCCGATTGCGCGCCCCTTTGCTCTGGCTTTCGCCATCCCAGATTTGACCCTCGACCTTATCATACCGCAATTTATGGCCTGCGTTTTCAGATGTCTATATTCCTCATCATTAAGCCTTACTGTGATTTTTATTTTTCGCTGTTGCAACACTACCTCCTTCCTATATTGCATAACAAAATTGCGTCTCATGGTGAGACGCATTTGCCGTAGTCGTATGGGGTTTTAGGAATGCTCCTTAACAAGTGGAAATTGCCGTCAAATTTCCGTACTTGCTGTTTCAGCCTCACCATAGGCGCCGCTTATTCCCATAAGGAAAGTGTCTTGAGCAAAGATGCCCAAGACACTTGTTATCAGAGACTATATTTTTTGCTGCGGTGCTGAGCTATCATATACCTCTGAATCTGCCCTTGCACCTACGACTACAACAAGCATTTCAGTTTCAGTACGGATAAGCTTATACACCACTCTTATACCGGCATTTTTGAGTTTTATCTTCAAAAAGCCTGACAGGTCGTTTCCACTCTTGTTACCAAGAGGTTTTCCATAGCCACCCTCTAATCGGGCAGGGGATTCTCCAAGACCTTGTTTATAGCCTTGGCTACCAATACTCGCTGGGAGCCGTCAAGGTTTTTCAAATCCTTTGCTGCTTCCGGAAGGTAGCTCAGTTTCCATTTCATTCTATCTCTACCTCACCAACAGCGTCCATGTCCTCCTGACTGATACCCAGTTCCTTGTACAGAGTCTCGGCAGAAACAGTGGCGGCAGGGTCAAAGTTAGCCATTCTCTCAGTAGCAAGGCTGAGCAAACGAGCATCGTTTACCTCGTCTATAAGACGAAGATATTCGTCAGGAGAGAGAAGCACACACTCAGCAGCATTATTTTTCATAACGACTTTTGCACCGGACTGCTTTACATCTTCAAAAATCTTTCCGGCAAGACCTTTGTTAAACAAAGAGATGGGAATGGTATCTCTGATTGCACTTGCAATATTTAACATATAGTTCACCTCCGCACTTAAAGAGTATCACACACCAATATATTTGTCAATAAATTTATTGACAAATATATCAGCTAGTTTGCTGTTCTTCACTAATATTATATTAACTTTGCAGACAATGATACCCTGTTCTGCACCGAAATAAATCTCACCGTGAGATGTATTTCTCCTGTGTCTTAGGTTTTTCCTTGCTCTGTGCAAGCTCGGGGATGTTG
>CAZYTE010000073.1:0-8341 GCA_964649425.1 uncultured Oscillospiraceae bacterium | reverse complement strand
GTTGCGCCATGCCACGATATCAATGAAATCGGTCTGGCGCTCGCCTCCGTCACGTCCGCCGAAATCACGGTCAACAGCAAGAGAAAAGCTGGCGACAGGGATCTGGCTTGCGGTGTAGCGGAGTTCGGGGTCACGGGTCAGGCGACCCATGAGATTGATGTGGTTAAGCATAGTCCTTACTCCTTACTCTGCGCGAAGAGTGATGAGACTGCGGATAACGCCATCGGTAATTCCGAGGACACGGTCGAGCTCAGCGGGGAACTCGGGACCGCTGGTGAACTTGACGAGCACATAGTAGCCCTCGGAAAGGTAGTTGATTTCGTAAGCGAGCTTGCGCTTACCCATCTCCTCCATTTCATCAAGAGTACCATTTGCCTCAACAAGTGCCTTGAACTTCTCAACAACAGCTGCGGTCTGCTCCTCAGTGAAGTTGGGGTTGATGATGTACATTACCTCGTACTTTTCGCTTGCTTTTGCCATGGTTGCACCTCCTTTTGGTCTATTGGCCCCCGCTCGCAGGCGGGAGCAAGGATGCCTGCGCATAGACAGGCTCTATTATTATAGCGGTTTTCGCTGTTTTGTCAAGGATTTTTTTCCAATTTGCCACAAAAAATATCAGCCCGGCCTGCCAAAGCAGAGCGGACTGATATTTTTAATTAATTCTCAAAAAGCAGACGATAATCCAGCCGACCATTCTCTGTCTCAATGGGCTGATACAGCTTATAAAAGCCGGTCTCCAAAGCCTCATTCAGAAGAGCCTGCACAGACTCTGTGTTCTCAACGGAAAAACGCAGAGAAAGACCGCAGGATGCAGCGATGGAACGGGGTGTGGGCATCACAGCGGCAGGAATATCTGCCGATTTTGCTGCCTGTATAGCCGTTACAGCCGCAGTGTTGGTAAGAAACGCCGCCAACTGAAAATCAGCTTCCATTTACAGGGTGATGACCTGGTCAACACCTACACCGCCGAGAGCAGCGTAAACATTGGGGAAGCAGCCGATGCCTGCGGGAGCGACAAGCTTGGTGTCGATTTCACGCTGATAGCAGCAGCGGTCGCAGCACATGAGCAGCATACCGGTCTTCTGAGCCAGGGCAGAGAGGCGGTTTGCAATGTCATTGCCCTCTACCAGCATGTAGCAGTTGTCAAAGAAGAACATCATGCCGACAACATCAACACCGTGGATGCCCTTCTCGAGCTGGGGGATGATCATGTTTTCAAGGATCTCTCTGGAATTTGCGGACTCGAACAGGTAAGCGATTTTCATGGTTATTGCTCCTTTTCTGTTTTGTATTACATGACCCGAAGGTCAAGTTTTAACAACAATCTTCCATTCCCTCTCCGAAGAGGTTTACAAGCTTTCCATCAATAACACGAAAGATGGCATAGCCGACCTGCCCGGCCTTTTCGCCGGTTATAAGCACTTCGATCTCGCCGACATTATCCATGTTGAAGAATCGGATGTGCTGGTTCTCGCGGGGGGCGGGAATGGGCTCGGTTTCCCTGAACTCTCCATCATTGGCGGAATACAAGACAATGATGTTGATTTCGCTGCCAAGCTGGGAAATGACCACAAGATCCTTTATGTCATCCCTGGTAATATCCTCAGTACAGGCAAGCAAAATGCTCCGGTCGGGATAGCGGGTTTTGAACTCGATAAGAAGGGGATTATTGTCTGCCACCATTTCGGCATACGCGATGCCGCTTGTTTTTTCGGCCTCCCCATCCAGTTTCAGAAAGTACTGGCGAAGAAATGCCAGAGCCACAATAATAACAGCAAAGACGGCCAGCTTCACCAGAAATTTGGTTCTTTTACTCATGCTTCAGGGCCTTCTTTATAAATTTGTAAAGGGCAATGGCGGCATAGACTACCAGCACCATGCTGCAGCCGAACTGAAGCCACTCGGGGAACTCAATGATAAAAGCATTGGCGCTGGAAATGCTGTTGGTGGCCTTGTCAAAATCCAGCACCGGAGTAAAGTTGGGCAGCAGCTTGTTTGCCAGCATACCGCCTATCTGGGAGATGGCGATAACGGAAAGCGCATAGAGAGTAACTGCGCGCTTGCCGATGGTCTTGCGAATGCTGATAAGCTCCGCGATATTGGTAGCGCAGCCGGCGGTCAAAAAGGTGATCGCAACGCCGGGGGCGGCACCGCTGGCGACGATGGCGGCAATAAAAGGAATGTGGCCTACGGCGCAGACATACATCAGTGCCGCAATGACCGTAATACCCAGCAGAGACACCATGCTGGGCTCGCCCAGATAGCGCTGGATGGCGCCCTGAGGAACAACGGTGAACAGAACACCTGCAATGAGCATACCGGAAACGGTATACTTGCTGATAGCCATGGCAAGCTCTGTGAAGGACCAGCGGAGACCGGACTTGATGCGCTGACCCGCAGGTCTTTTGGTGGTTTTGAGGTCGAGCTGAATACGCTTATTCTCATAGGCGGGCTTGTAGTAAAGCTCCTCACCGGCAAACTTGTTGGCAATGATGCCGATGAGCAGGGGACAGAAGAAGCCCATCAGCACATAGATGATGGCGATCTCCTTGCCCAGCAGGCCGAAGCAGAGAATGATGGATATGGGGTTTATCATGGGGGAGGAAGTCATAAAGGTCAGCACGGGGCCCAGATAAGCGCCGGAATAATACATGCTGACGCCAAGAGGGATGGTGCCGCAGCTGCAAATGGGAAGGCACATGCCGGTGAGGGTCATGGAGAGTATGCCCGACAGCTTTGTGGAGCCGAGATTTGCCTTCTTCATAAGGTCACTGCCCACAAATTCGTGGATGACACCGGCTATGGCGAAGCTGAATATGATCCACGGGGACGCGCTGTTGAGCATGCTCAGCGCGGAAACCACCACATCTTCTATAAATTCAATAATAAACATTTCTTCACCTGTCAGGCTTTATCCTTATTTTACGGAAGCGGCCAGATCCTGAAATGCTTTGCGGATGGAGGACTTGGACAGCTCGGGGAGAACCTCGGACTCGTTCATGATCAGCATACTGCTGGTAACGGCGCCATACTTCGCAAGATACTCAGTGTCCTTGCCGGCAACATAGATCCTGGTCTCCACCTCGGGGAAATCGGGGGCCAGCTGCTGAACAAACTCGCTGTGGGTGGTGCAGCAGGCACAGGCAAGGATAAACTCGATGCAGGGATGTTTCATATCAAATAACCTCTTTTTCTCTGTTTGTTCGCTTATTCTATTTCTACGGGTGTTTCATTGAAGGCATCGCGGAGCAGACCGGTGAGCTGGGAAACATACTGCTCAAACTCCTTGCTGCTGCGGTCACGCTGACGGGGAAGGTCGATCTTTATATCGCCGACGATCTTGCCCCGCTGACGCCCGAAGACGATCACGCGGTCACTGAGGAACACGGATTCGGAAACATCATGGGTGACCATGACAACGGTGATGCGGGCCTCCTGAACCATGCGCTCCAGCTCATTCTGCATGAGCTCGCGCATTTGGAAGTCAACAGCGCCCAGAGGCTCATCCAGCAGCAGCACCTTGGGCTGAGACGCAAGGGCACGGGCAACGGCTACACGCTGCTGCATACCGCCGGAAAGCTGAATGGGGTACTTTTTCTTGTGCTCGGTGAGATGAGCCATGTCCAGAAGCTTCGCTACCCGGGCCTTTTTCTCGGCATCGGGAAGCTTGGAGAACTTCAGACTGTAAGCTACATTCTTTTCCACCGTCATCCAGGGGAAAAGGGCATAGTTCTGGAATACATAGCCGCGCTCGGAGGAGGGGCCCTGAATAAGCTCACCGTCCAGCATCAGGCAGCCCTCGCTGGCCTCCTGAAAACCGCCCATCATAGTCAGCAGAGTGGTCTTGCCGCAGCCGGAGGGGCCAAGAAGGGAGACAAACTCGCCATCCTCAACCTCAAAGCTTACATTTTCCAAAACAACCTGAGCTTCTCCGGGACGGTCAGAAAAAACCTTGCTGACATTATCAACCTTTAGCCTTGCCATCTTTAAACCTCCATCCCGTCAGTTTGCGCTCTACCAGACGGATCAGCTGATCCATGGCAAAGCCTACTATTGCGGACATTATCATCAGGGCATACAGCCTGGGGGTCTGCATACGCTCCTGAGCCTCGATCATCAGATAGCCAAAGCCCTGGCTGGTGGCAATGAACTCCGCGCAGATAACGCTCATCCAGCCGGAACCAACAGCAAGGCGCAGGCCGGTAAGGAATCCGGGCATGGCGCCGGGAATGATTATATCCTTGAAAATGTCGAGGGTTCTGGCGCCCATGCTCTTGGCCGCGTTGATAAGGTTGGGCTCAATGCCTGTAACTCCGGCAATGGTATTTATTATAAGAGGAAATACTGCGCTCATGAAGATCATGAAGATGGTGGGGCCTTCACCCAGACCAAACCAGATGATGGACAGGGGAACCCAAGCCATGATGGGAACCTGACGAATGGAGTTTACAAAGGGAGAAAGCAGCATCATCACTTTTTCCGAGTAACCCATAAGCAGACCGATGATGGTACCAATGATCAGACCGTAAAAGGAGCCGACCAGAACTCGGCGCAGTGTTATTCCCATGTTGGTCATGATCCGTTTGTTGAACCACGCGGTGAAGAACTCCTTCATGGTCTCTGTGAAGCTGGGCAGAACCAGGGGCTTTCCTATAAGGGTGGACGCGATATGCCATGCAACACAAAGACATGCCATAACTGCCACGCCAAGGAGCCTAACCTTCAGCTTTTTTCGTTTATCCCAGTTGTCAGGGAGCCGAATTGTACGGTCACGGTTTTCCAAAAGGCAGAAACCTCCTCGATATTATCAGTTTCCAAAAAATCACACAGCATCCCGATCAGCACCTCCTCATCGGCCAGATCCTCAAGGGTGCTGTTATAGGCATCAATGAGGGGCTGCAGACGGGGGTCGGACAAAATCTCGCTGCGGGCGATCATCACCGAGGTGACCTGACCGTCGGAGACAGACTGTGTGGGGTAATTGAGCTTTATGGCCAGAGACGCATCAAGCATGATGGCATCCACAGCCTTATTTTCCAACGCAAAGGGCAGGGCGGAGGCAAACATGGGCTCCAGCCGGACAGACTGGGTGCCAAAAACATCTTCAAGCAGTTCGCGCTGCTCATCCCGCCCGTTCATGTATCCTATTACGGAAAGTGTTTCGGGACTATCGGGCCTTGTGACCAGCACATTGCCGTCATAGACCAGATTGCCCAGGAGAGTGTACTGTTTTCCGGCCTCGGCCAGATCGGTTACGGCATCAGGGCAGAGAACCGCCACATCAACCTCACCGGTGGACAGGGCGAACTGGGCATTTGAGCCGCAGCAGTCGCCCATATTTATGGAATCAAGACCAATGTCAGCTTTTTTCACCGGCATATCTTCCAGCGCTTTTTGCAATATTACCCCTGCAATATCATCGCCGTAGGCGATGATAAGGGGCTTTTCCTCCGGCTCAGCCTTGCTGCCGTGCTTCCACAGCAGCAGGGCTGAAGCCGCAAGTACTGCAAGCAGCAGAAACATAAAAATTCCCGGCTTGCTGAGTTTTTTCATTATTAGAAGGAGCGCTCTACGTATTCGGGAATGTCTTCGGCTCTCATGCCGTCAATTGCCAGAGCCTTTGCCTTGAAGCTCTCGTAGTCCATGCCTTCGGGGAAGACGGGGTCGATGTTCTTTTCGATGAACTCAGTAAAATCGATAGCTCCGCAGTTGTTGAAGTAGGTCAGGTCAACATAGTCCTCAACATTAACGGTGTTGATGTCATCACGGACGCCGTAGTAAGCCATGGTGCTGAGCTGGTTGCGCATGTAGTCAAGGTTAAGATCCCAGCGGATGGTGCGGCCTTCGTTGACGAACTTTCTCCAGTAGGTCATGATGGCAACTTCAACGGGGACATTGTAGTAAGCGGAGAAGATCTCTGCTGCCAGATAGGGGTGCTCATACATGAACTGGATGCAGATAGTGTGAGCCAGCAGAATACGCTCAGCCAGAGCGGGGTGTGCCTCAGCGAAGTTGTAGTTCATAGCGACCTTGCAGCAGGTGCCGTGACCCAGCTCGCCGCCGCGGTCGGTGTCCTGACGGGCAATGATCTTGCCTACGCCGGTGTACTCAGCCATGGAGCCCCAGGGATCGCAGCAGTTGTAAGCGTCCAGATCGCCTGCGGCCAGTGCCAGATACTCGTCAGCATCGCTCATGGAGAAGTTTTCATACTGGGAAATGTCGTGGGGGATGCCCAGCTCTTCGCAGTACTCAGCCCAGTTCAGGTTGGAGGTGTCGGGGTCGGAGCCCATGGAGATCTTCTTGCCGATCAGGTCCTGAGCGCTTGCGATCTCATTGCTGACAACAAGGTACTCACTGCCGCCGGTGTGGTTCTCGGCTGCGATGAACAGAGGAACATTCTTCTGAACAGCGCCCAGAGTGGTGGTCCAGCCGCAGTATGCCATATCCATCTGGCCTGCGCTCATTGCTTCGGGAACATTGCCGTTGCCGGTGACATTTACATTGAGGCCCAGGGCCTTGAAAATACCGGTGTACTCGCCAACGCTGGCTGCGGCCATATGGTCACAGTTGTAGTAGCCGAGGTTAATGGTGTAGTTCTTGTCTGCTTCGCTGAGCTCGGGCAGGTCGTAGCCTGCCACCAGGTCAGCAACGATCTGCTCAATGGACTGAGGACCATTGCTGTAGGGGGTAATGGACTCGGGGTCCACCTCGGCTGCGCTGGCAGCATCGTTAGAAGCGGTGTCGGTGGAAGCGGTACCGGAGGTGGTAGTGGTGCCGGAGGTGGTAGTGGTGCCGGAGGTGGTGGATGATGAACCGCAGGCGGCCATCATGGTGACGAGCATGGCTACGGCAAGTATCATAGCCAGACTTCTCTTGAGGTTTTTCATTTTAAACCAATCCTTTCTTTTTCTCTTCCTGGTTTTATTCTTTTTCAGTCTGTCCGAAAGGGGCAGATTGGAAAACTGATTTAAGCAGCCCGCAAAGGGCCAGCAGAAAAAGGGCGGCGGCACAGACAGCTCTGGCCGGCAGCCATGTTTTGATGCTCAGGGCATTTGAAAGGCTGACAAAGCGTTCCGCGTCTGCGAGGCTGTACTGAGGTACAAAGCCACTGCCCATGGTAAGCTGAATGGCTACAAAAGCCAGTGCGCTGCCAAAGAGAATCAGCCCGATATAGCACAGGGCGGTCTTTTTCCCGCTCATCTTCCAGAGCGAGACAAGCTCCGGCAGATTGCTGCCCGCGCCCAGCAGCAAAAGCAGCACCGCGCTGCCCGGAGCCAGGCCGGAGGCGGCAAGAGACGCTGCCAGCGAGATATCATCAGGGATGCACACATGACGGCAGAGGGCAAACAGAGCGCTTTGCAAAGGGGATACGCTCCGGGCATCAAGCAAAAGCCGGGCGACGGGAAAGAAGCCCTGAAGGAGAGCCTGCATAAGAATCCCGCAAAGCACCCAAAGAGAGAGCCCGGAGGCAAAGGGCAGGAAAGCCGGCTGCACCGGACGGCTTTCGATATTAAGCCGCTCAGCTGCCATGCCAAGGAAAAGCGCAAGCAGGAAGGCGGAGCAGACATAGGCTGCGGAAAGCTTTGCGCCCATGTAGCCATAGGCCAGAAGAACGGAGGAGGGGTTCAGTGTGGAGGCGGCACAGAGAAAAGCCAGAGCGGAGGAAGTCCTCCCGCCTCTTTTCAAAATGCCCATCGCCACAGGCAGCACCGCGAAATTACACAGCGGCAGAGCCGCGCCGCCAAGAACCGCCAGCACGACGGCGGGCACACCGGCAAGCCGGAAGAACTTTTGCGGCAGCAGCCACAGCACCGCGCACAGCGCAAGACCGATCAGAACCCACCAGCCCATGCTAAGTAAAAGCTGATACACCCTGTCTAAATATGTAGTAAGAAATTCCATAATCAACATTATGCGGGGAGAAGTTCCAGATTAATCCATTACCAGAATAACTATACACCTATAAACGAAAAATGCAAACATTTTTTTGGGGAATTTGGTAAAAAAATCGGGTGGTTTTTGCGATCAGTTTCCCGAAAACGGTTTTTTTTGCCACAAATATCGCAAATGCAAAAAAAACGGACGGTGCTTTCGGGCTTTTGAGGGCATCAACAGATAAAAACAAATGCGATCGCAGTAAACATATAAGAATAAAATGATAAGTTTTATTACATTCAAACGGCATGCATACAGGAATAAAAAAAGGTATATTAGGCGCGCTGAGACAAGAAAACACAGGCCTGATAAAGCGATATTTTGGCCGGAAGCTTTGTTGTGAAAGCTTGACAGACACAAAGTATGCCTGCGCTTCCACGCCTCGCCTCCGGCCAAAATCTCTGCT
>CAZYTE010000072.1:0-8540 GCA_964649425.1 uncultured Oscillospiraceae bacterium | reverse complement strand
ACTTTGCCAGCTGGTGCTGAACAACAGTCTTGCCGGAACCGAAGGGGCCGGGAACTGCAGCGGTACCACCCTTTGCGATGGGGAACATGGTGTCGATAACACGCTGGCCGGAGTTCATGGGACGGCTGGGAACGAACTTTCTGGTGTAGGGTCTGGGGATACGGACGGGCCACTTCTGCATCATGGTCAGCTCGTGCTCAACACCCTTGTCGTCCTTGACGACTGCAACGATCTCGGTAACGGTGAAGGAGCCTGCCTCGATGCGGACAACTTCACCTGCGATGCCGTTGGGAACCATAATTCTGTGGAGAATTGCGCTGGTCTCCTGAACAGTACCGAGAACATCGCCGGCAGCGACCTTATCGCCGACCTTGGCAACGGGAACGAACTCCCACTTCTTCTCACGGTTCAGTGCAGGAACTTCAATGCCGCGTGCAATGCAGTCGCCGGAAGCTTCACGCATTGCGGGCAGGGGACGCTGGATACCGTCATAGATGTTGTCCAGCATACCGGGTCCGAGTTCAACGGACATGGGCATACCGGTGGACTCAACTACAGCACCGGGTCCGAGGCCGGAGGTCTCTTCGTAAACCTGAATTGCGGCGGTGTCGCCGGTCATGTTCAGGATCTCGCCTATCAGTCTCTGAGAGCCAACACGGACAACGTCGGAAACGTTAGCCTCTGCAAGGCCCTCTGCAACGACAAGCGGACCTGCTACTTTAGTAATTTTTCCGCTCATTTATATACCTTCCTTATTTTTGATAAAAGGTACTGGACTTAGTCGCCCAGAATGTTGGTGCCAACAGCGCGCTCGACGGCTGCCTTCAGAGCAGACTGGCCGAGGCCGATGGAACCCTCTCTGCCGGGGATAAGAATAATAGCTGGGGTGGGTCTGTCCTTGACGCGCTTGATCTCATTGCTGAGAGCCTCGGCAAGATTCTCCTCCAGATAGATGATAGCGTACTCGCTGTCAGTATCGGTGATCTTGTTCATGATGCGCTTGGCTTCATCCTTGCTGTCAACAGCAAAGGTATCCAGACCGAGAGCCTTGAAACCGATAACGGTATCGGGGCCACCCATAACACCAATTTTATACATAAGTATCACGCAGCCTTTCCTTAATGTCTTCCACGCTCAGACCGGAAAGGAAACCATTGAGCACGATACGTGCGCAAGTCAGGTCATTTTCCGTGGAAGCCAGGAAGCCGAGAACGCTCTCGGGACCGAAGCCCTGCATCTTTGCATCTCTCAGATACTTGACCATTGCATTGTCGCATGCACGCTCAAACTCGGTGAGTCTGCCGCCCTTTGCTGCCTGATCACCCAGGATAGCTGCCTCCTTATAGGGGGTAGTTGCAAAGAAGGTGGAGATACCGTCGCTGGAGCTTACGATCTGGGGGATGCAGCGCTCAAGGTAGCGGTCCTCGAAGACAACGCCTCTGAGGAACTCCTCGGTCTTGCCCATTCTGATGCAGCGGACGCATGCCTTGAGGTTGCAGCCCTGGGCATACATCTTGACATAGCCATTAACATACTTGCTGCCAATAGTGGCTGCCAGCTTCTTCATCTCTTCATAGGCTGCCTTATCAAGTACAAAGTCTGCCAGCTGGGGGTTGCCGGTTCTTGCCAGGACATCACGGGCTTCCTTCATGGCCTTGCCCAGGATGTCAGGGACAAATCTGTAATCCTCAGTGACAAAGGCTTCTTTAAGTCTGCCAAGCTCGACGCGGCCCGCGGTGGTCAGAAGACCATTGGCCTCGATGTCCATTGCCTGGCCCTTAATGATAGCCTTTGCGTTATGATAGTCATAACGCAGGCGGAAAATGTCAACAAGCTGCTCCTGAGGGCAGATTCTTCCAATTTCCGCAAATATATCCTCCCTGCGTTTGGACAGCGCTGCGTCAACACCTGCGCGATCCATTTCGCTCATGTCAGGCCAGCCCAGTTCACGGAGAACGCCGGCGGCCTCTTCGAAATTTCCGAAGGAGAGCATTCTATCCAAAGCTTCATCGCTGATGAAGGTGGACATTCTTGCTCTGAGCATGGTCGAGAGGAACAGATAATCCTTGTCTGTGTACTGTCTTGCAGACAATTCAATTCCTCCTTTTATTGGGGCGGATTAGCAAAAGAGGTCAGAAGCAACCTTGGCAGCGACCTTCTCGCGATTTGCAGCGAGAACAGCGCCCAGAGTGCAGTTAAGCTCTAAATTGCCGTCACGGAGCACAAAGCCCGCATCCATATCCCTATTTTCGGTGCTGACGGTAAGACCGCCCTTCTTGCCCTTTGCGGCAAGTGCCTCGTTTGCCTTGGCAACGATCTGTGCGCCAAGCTTGGAATCCTTCTGGGAGAGGATGATCTCGCCGCAGCCGTCGGATGCCTCTGCTGCCATGGCAACCAGCCATGCAACATACTTATCCTCGGGCAGCTCGGCTACCTTCTTCTTTGCTGCCTCGAATGCAGCATCCAGCAGTTCCTGCTTGACGGCCAGCACTTCCTTACGGGCGTTCAGCTTTGCATTGCGCACGATGCGCTCTGCATCAAGGCTGACCTCGATCTCGCCGGACTGGATGCCGCTCTCATAAGCAGCCTCAGCCTTCTGAGCGAAGTCAGCGCGGATAGCTGCGCAGCTTGCTTCTGCTTCCTTGGTAATGACAGCGCATTCCTCAGCGGCAGCTGCGTTGATCCGTTCGGTGATTTTATTAATTCCGTCCATAGCGTAACCTCTCTTAAGCAATTACATGCCCAGGTTAACGTTGAGCAGCATCAGGAAGGAAGCAAGCAGACACAGAATTGCGTAGAACTCAACGGTGATGCAGAGGATGATGCCCTTTGCCCAGTCGTCGGGACGCTTTGCCATCAGGTTGATGGAGCAAGCTGCGACGCGGCCCTGAGCGGGAGCGGAGATAGCACAACCGGTTGCCATGGGGATGCATGCGCAGGCAACGCGCAGACCGTCAACAACAGACAGATCGGTGGGAGAAACGCTGCCGCCGAATACGCCGATCTGGAGCAGAGCAAAGAACCAAACAACCAGACCGTACAGACCCTGAGTACCGGGAATAACCTGCAGAATCAGAACCTTACCGAATGCGCTGGGATCTTCGCACAGCAGATCAGCACCTGCCTCACCAGCAGTACCACAACCTCTTGCAGAACCGGCACAGCTCAGACCACAAGCCAGAGAGGCGCCCAGAAAACCAATTGCAAGGCCGCCAAAGCTTTCAAAGAATCCATTCATTTGTTAAATCCTCCTTAAATATTGTGACAATATCTAATGTTTAGTGTTTGTTTTCCTTATTATGCGCCCAGATTCAGGTTCAGGAGCTGCATGAAGGAAGCCAGCAGGAACAGGATAGCATAGAACTCAACGGTAACGCAGAGCAGGATGCCCTTGCCCCATTCCTTGGGGTTGCGAGCCATCAGGTTGATGGCATTTGCTGCAACGCGGCCCTGAGCAGGGCCAGCCAGGAAGCAGCCGATAGCGACGGGCAGACAAGCTGCTGCCACGCGCAGACCCTCTTTAACGGTAAGATCGAGGGGGTTTACGCTGCCGCCGAATACGCCGATCTGAAGAAGGGCGAAGAACCAGACGACCAGGCCGAAGAGGCCCAGAGTACCGGGCAGAATCTGAAGAATAAGCACTTTGCCGAACGCGCTGGGCTGTTCGCACAGAAGACCTGCACCTGCCTCACCGGCGATGCCGCAGCCTCTTGCGGAACCGGCACAGCTCAGGCCAACAGCCAGAGATGCGCCCATAAATGCCAGAGCAAGTCCGCCAAAGCTCTCGAAGATTGCACCCATATGTGTTAATCCTCCTTATTTTTTCGTAACGAATATTTTGCTGTTTTTGTCCCTATCCGCGCCGGCGGATAAGTAGGAAGTTTTGCAGGGCGCTTTACGATATCTTATATGTAAGCGTCTTACAGGAATTAATCTTCCTTAACGTTAGCATACTTGGACTGAACCGCCAGAGGACGGAACTTCTTGCCGCCGTCACGATACCACTTTCCGAAGAACTCCAGGAACTGAAGACGCAGAGTGTGAACAAAGCATCCGATCAGGTTCAGAGCAAAGCTCAGAGCGTGGCCGATAGCGAAGACCAAGATAAACAGGATAGTTCCGATAACGGTGGGTCCATTCTGGTTGCCCAGGCTGCCCAGCTGGTTGAAAACGCTTGCGATAACAGCGCCTGCCAGCATCAGAGCCATAAGACGGGAGTAGGACAGGAAGTCACCCAGGTAGCCGGTAGCGCCGTTGTAAACCGCGCCGAACAGACCGGTGATCTTCTTGATGCCCTTGTTGGTAAGGAATACACCCAGAACCATCATGCCAATACCGATGTAGAGGACGATGGGGCCCTTGCCCAGAACGAGCATGCCGATACCGGCAAACATCACCCACCAGCACAGATCGTTGAGGATAGCATCGATCCACTCGCCGTCCTTGATCTTCAGGTACACACCGATACCCACACCGAATGCCAGATGGATAGCACCGAGAATAACGGCGAAGACCAGCAGATACAGGGGGTTGTTGCCGGAAATCAGGTCAAAGGGGAACTCGATGGCGATGCTGCCGATGTTAACGGTGCCCATGTGGAAGGGGAATATCCATTCCTTGCCGAACCACTTGCCGATCTGGGGAATAACGTCACCAAAGAAACCGCCGGAGAAGAAGCCGATGATGGAGGTAGAGACACCGCCGATGATCAGCAGGCCGGCCATGTTCTTCATGCCGCCCTTGGGCTTCTTCTTGAAGGTGAGCAGCAGACCTGCGATCAACAGAATCAGACCGTAAGCCATGTCACCGAACATGATGCCGAAGAACAGTGCAAAGAAGGGGGCCATCAGGGGGTTGGGGTCCAGGCCGTTGTAGGCCGGGAGAGAATACATCTCCGTTACCATGTTGAAGGGAGCTGTAAACTTGTTGTTCTTGAGTTTGATGGGAACATCGGGGTACTCGTCGGGGACGGGGTCCTCAGTTTCCCATGCGCAGTCATACTTGCTGAGCATTTCTGCCAGCTCTTCCTCGTTGGGCTTGGTGACCCAGCCGTTGAAGGTGAAACTGCTGTCAGTGTTGAGAAGCTTGCATGCACTCTCCTGAGTGGAGATGCTGTTGGTGAGAGTGTCCAGACCCAGCTGGATGTCAAATCTGTCTGAGCCGTGAGCTGCGATTTCGGCGATGACAGCCTTTCTCTCTTCGTCAAGCTTTACGAGTCTCTCATTGATCGCTGCAATGTTTTCACTTGCAGTGCCGGTGTAACCGTTGAGGTTGATGTTGGACCAGCCGTGATGTCTGAGAACAGGGATGGCTTCATCCACCTTGTCCTTCATGACTACGACCAGACAGAAGCGCTGTGACTTGTCGGTAGAAACCTCAAAGAGTTCAGCCTCTTCAACTGCCTCCTTAAGAGCGGTCTTAACTGCGGCAAAATCCTGAGCAACAGGAAGGATACCGAAGCTTACGACAGCATTCTTGGTGGCAAGCTTATCCAGGGGCAGAGTCAGGCTCTGCCAGGGCATCAGAGCTTCGCGGGAAGCGGTGATGCGGCTTTCCTCGTTGGTGAGGTTGCTGATCTTTGCATTGAGAGCAAGGATCTCATCTGCTTTTTCCAGGTATGCAGGCAGAGCGGCCTCGTCGAGAACCTTGTTCAGTTCTACATCGGGCAGGGGGGTCAGCAGACCGACCTTTGCCTTTGCATACTCGTTAAGCACGTCAAGAGCACTCTGCAGCTTCTGCAGCTTCTGGCGGTCATTGAAGAGCTCAGGGCTGTGGTAGCGCTGAAGCTTTTCCTTCAGTTCCTCAGGCAGTTCCTCAGGCTCATTGATCTGTACACAACCAAGAAGCTGAAGCTTGCGCAGAATCTCTTCCTGCTGTGAGCGGACACCGATGAGACGCAGCTTCTTCATTGCTACAATACTCATTATCCGTTCACGATCCTTTCTACAATGTACTCTGCCGCTTTATCGAGTCGGCCCTCCGCTTTTTTCCGCAGCTCGTCCTTTTCTTCCCTGGCCTTCTCGAGAATAGCGTCAGCTTCAGCCTGTGCCTTAGCCTGAGCCTGCTCGGCCTTGGCCTTCAGCTCAGCTGTGACCTTGTCCGCAACCTGTTCGAGAGCAGCTCTGCCCTCAGCCTCAGCATTTGCGACAGCGCGCTTAGCGGCAGCGACGGCCTCAGCCTTCATGGTTTTGGCAGCTTCCTCCGCCTGGCATATAGTCTCAATAGCTTCCAGTGACATTAACACACCTCCTCTTCTCTCATTTTTTGGACATTTTCGCGTCTGTAATACTTTCTGCATGCACAAAAAATCACATAATACAGATAGTAGCATGATACCATATCGATTATGGCCTTTCAAGGTGCAAAATCCCCAAACAAAAGCTTACCTCGATAATTAAATCTTCAAAAACAAGGTTTTTTCCTGCACATAGTATAATATTGCTGTCTAATCAATGTCTGATAATAATAGTGCAGCTTAGCTGCGCTTATTTGTGCTATATGCACAAGTTTTCGATCCGTTTGTTAACAAATTGAAAAGGAGCCATTATGAAAAAGGCTCCTTTTCAGAATAATAATCGCGTTAATCTATGCTGATATCGATTTGCTTGCCGCTTTTACCATCTACGAGAACACTGACAATTTCGCCCATTTCACTCAGGCAATCAAAGCGGTAGCAGCCTCGGTTTTTGCCATCGGCACTGCTTGATATCAGCTTCTGAGCGGACTTTATGCTCAGGGAAGCCGGCACGGCTTTGCGAGCTTCCTTTTCGTCAATGCTCCATTCGGCACCGCTTTCCTCCCGGCTGTAATTGAGGGCATTAAAGCTGTAAACAGAGCCGTCATCCATGGCAATGGCAATTTTCACATAGTTATCCGGCCACATTGTGCCATTTTCGTTTACGGCATATTCCATCACTGTTATATAGCCGTTCTGAGTCATCTCGCTGAGGCTCAGCTTATCAAGGCCCCTGTCTTTCAGATACTGCTCTGCTGCCTGCTGAGCCTGAGCGTCATCTATGAGCGCTTCGCCCACCAGTCTGCTCCGGCCAATGCTCTCCACTCCGGCAGAGCTGACACAAATGAAGATATCTCCCGCGCTGTAACACTTGCGGCCGCTCTCTCCCTCGTAGCTGTACTCGCTTTTGAGCTGCTGCACATCCACCCCGGCGTATTCTGCCGCAAGCGCCTTCATTTCGTCCTCATCCAGGTCGCCCTCGGCAGATTTTTCAACAGTATTGTATTTGCCATCATAATTCGGCATTTCAAAGGCTTCAAGGCCATTTTCGTACTCCAGCAGGCTCTCGCTGAGAAGGCCCGCCCCCGCATTCTCGTTCACATTTCCCAGAGGCTGCTGCAGGGAGTCCATCAAAAGCTCGCCGCTGTTGATGCTGCCCTGAAGCTGCCGGAGTTTTTCGGAAAACTCCCCCGCTCTGCTTGAAAGCTCACTGAGTATACGCAGCTGCTCTGCATCCGGCTGGGCGGACTGCCTGCCAAGAGTATAGGCGTAGTCACCGGCATAGTTTAAAAAGGCGGTGAGCTGCTCCAGCTCTATCGTTGAAAAGGGCAGAGTGGCCATGGCAGTTTCCGCAGCCAATGCTCCGGCAAAGGCCTCGGAGCAGAGTCTGGAGCGCATGGCGCTGTCGGTGGCGTAAAGGCTCTTTTTCAAAGCAGAATCCAGCGTGTTCAGTGAGGAAACAGTCTCCTCAAAGGCCCGGGCGGAGCTGTATTTTGCGGCTAAGCGGTAGTCCTCCATGAGCCTGCTTCCCGCAAAGGAATAGGCCCCTAAAGAAAGTATTGCGGCCACGGCATATGTTGCGGCGATTATTCTGTATTTTTTCATAATGAAAAACACCCCTCTCGGGGATATTTTCCCCAAGAGGAGCGTGATTACTTATGAAATTTATGCCAGCTTTTCAAGCGCGATCTTCAGGCGGCGGAGAGTTTCCTCCTTGCCCAGAATGCGGCATATCTCAACCGCGCCGCCGGGAGTGACGGACTTGCCGGCTGCCGCAATGCGCACAGGCCACATGATCTTCGCGTTCTTTGCGCCCTCTGCCTCGGCAAGCTTGACCATGGCGTCGAGAATGTTATCGTCGCACCAGTCGTTCATTGCCTCAAAGACGGGAATGATCTTCTCCAGAGCGTCCCTGGAAGAAGCCTCGTCAGACTTGGACTTCTTGTGGACAAAGAGGTCGGTGCCGTACTCGGGCAGCTGATCGAAGAAGTCCAGCTTCTCGGGAATGTCGGTGAGCACCTCGGTACGCTGCTGCAGCAGAGCCGCAATGGCGGCAGCATCGTAATTTTCGTTCTTGACTGCCTGACGGATATAGGGCTCCGCAACGGCAGCAAATGCCTCCGGGCTCATGGCACGGATGTACTCGCTGTTGAAGTAGCGCAGCTTGTCCAGATCGAAGATGGCGGGGGACTTGGAGATGCCGCTCATCTCGAAAATGGCCTTCAGCTCGTCCATGGTAAAGATCTCCTGCTCGCCGCCGGGGCTCCAGCCAAGGAGGGCCACATAGTTGATGACAGCGTCGGTC
>CAZYTE010000071.1:0-8589 GCA_964649425.1 uncultured Oscillospiraceae bacterium | reverse complement strand
TTAGCCTTTTCTGAAAAAAGCAACTGCAACTGCGCCGGGGCCGGCGTGAGTGCCGATAACGCTGCCGATCTGGCAGACAGAGAGCTTGTCGGCGTTGCCCTTCCAGATATGCTCGCTGTCGACGATGTACTTCTGCAGCAGCGCATCGGAAATTCCGGTGTAGCCAAGCAGAATGGGCTTGTCAAAGTCCACACCGCCGGCCTTTTCGATCTGCTCAATGAGAAGATTATTGCCATGTTTGGAGCCTCTGGCCTTGCCCAGCATGGCGATCTGCCCGTCCTCGATGCCGATGACAGGCTTGATATTAAGGACGCCGCCCGCAAAAGCCACGGTCTTTGAAACTCTGCCTCCCCGCTTGAGATACTCGAGGGTATCGACAAGGGCCACGAGGCAGATTTTTTCTTTTTCTTCATTGAGGATGCGGGCGATCTCACAGGCGCTGAGCCCCTCATCCGCAAGTTTCAGCGCATACTCGGCCAGAATGCCGCCGCCAATAGCGGCGCAGCGGGAGTCCACCACATAGACGCTCTTGGGGTAGTCCTCCGCGGCGATCAATGCGCTCTGGCAGGTTCCGGACAGGGAAGAAGATATGGTGATAACAACGGCGCTGTCACCCGCCTGAGTCACCTTTTCGAATACCTTTTGAAAATCATCGGGGTTGGGCTGGCTGGTACTGGGCAGAACATCGCTTTCGATAAGCATTTCGTAAAACTTGCTCTTGTCAATGTTGATGCCGTCCAGATATTCATTGGGGCCAAAGTGAACGGTGAGAGGTACCACCTCAAAACGGTTCTTTATCTCCTGACGCAGGTCTGCGGTGGAGTCAACAATAATTCTTACCATAATTCTTCTCCTTTAATTTGGGATGCCGTCACGGCAAAGCTCCTCAAGATTCCTGGAAATTGAGCCAAGAGCCGCATAGAACACAAGCCTTTCTTCGTTGCTCAGCTCTCTGCCGACGGCCTCAACCGCGATCATGGCTCTCCGAGCTACGAAGTCGGCGGCTTTTTTGCCCTCCTCGGTAAGCCGCAGGCGGGCTTTATATGTTTTTTCCTCACTGCCGCCGCGGCTGATAAGACCCTTTTCGGTCATTTCAGAAACTATTCTGGAAACGGCAGCCTTATCCCTGTCGCTGTGCTCGGAAAGCTCTGCGGCAGTCAGACCCTCCGGATGTGCGGAGAGCACCATGAGATACTGGGCGAAGGCACCCTTGTAGCCGTATTTCTCCATTTCATCCCGCTCCAGCTTCTGAATGCAGCGGTTTATTGCGGAGATGGCAGATGTAAATTGCTCAAAGCGTTCAAGCATGACAAAGCTCCCAACAACAAGAATGTTGACCAGTCAACAAAATGGATTATACACAAGACTCGTTGACTTGTCAACAAAAATATTGTTTATTGAGCTCTTGACATATTTTGTGATTTTGTGTATCATTCATCCGGAACTTCGAAAACTTGTGACGAAATCACAAAAAATTAACAAAAAGGAGAAGAGAAATGAAGAAAATCCTCGCATTAATTATGAGCCTTGCCATGATCCTTAGTCTGGCAGCCTGCGGCGGCACCGAGACCCCCGCTGCAACCGAAGCCCCTGCAGCTCCTGCAGCAACTGAAACTCCCGCAGAGCCTGCTCCTGCAGCGACCGAGACCCCTGTCGAGAAGAAGGACATTACCATCGCAATCAGCAGCCATTATGCACCCTTCTGCTATCTGGACGAGAATGAAAAGCCTGCCGGCTATGAGTACGACCTGTTTATGATGGTTGGCGAAAAGCTTGCTGACAAGTACAATGTAGAAGTTGTTTGCGATGGTTTTGGCAACCTGTTCGTAGGTCTGGAAAGCGGCAAGTATGATGTTATTTCTCACCACCTGGCATACAATGCAGAGCGTGCTGAAAAGTACAATGTCTCTGCCGAGTCTCTCATGTACTACGGCAACATGCGTATCCTCCACAAGGCTGACCGCACCGAGCTTGTTGACCTTGACAGCCTGCAGGGTCTGACCCTTGCAAACGGCATGGACGACAACGCAGGCAAGATGCTGGTAGCCTACAACGAGGAGCACCCCGAAAACCCCATCAAGCTTCAGGAGACCTACCCCAACGCTGAGGCAATTGTAGCAGGTATTGACAGCGGCCTGTATGACGGCTATGTTTTCTCCTCCTTTGACCTTCAGACTAAGTACATCGATCTTTACCCCGATGTGGACCTGGTCATGAGCGAGAAGGACCTGATCGAGGGCGAGTTCGACTGCGGCACCTATGCTCTGTACGAAAAGGGCAATGATGAGCTTCAGGCCGATGTTGACGCCGCCATCAAGGCTCTGCGCGACGAGGGCAAGATTGCTGAGCTGTGCATTGAGTGGTTCGGCGGCGACTATTCTGTAGAACCCTAAGATATGTTTTCCTGGGATTATGTCTGGGAATACTTTCCGAAGATAATTGAAAAATTCCCGGTTACACTGCAGCTGGTGCTGGTGCCCTTCACAATAAGCTTTCTGGCGGGTTTCGCCATCGCATTGCTGCGGCTTAAGAAGATCCCGGTGGTGGATGGGCTTTTGCGGCTGTACATTTCGTATGTGCGCTGCACCCCGGTCATCACTCAGATGTTCGTTGTGTATTTCGGGCTTCCCCTGTTGCTTGAGCCCTATGGTATCAATGCATACAAGTGGGACCCAAAAATATTTGTGTTTATCGCCTATAGTATAAATATTTCTGCATTTCTGTCGGAGACTATCCGCTCCTCCATTCTGGCCGTACCAAAGGGGCAGATGGAGGCCGGATACTCTGTTGGCATGAGCAGTTTTCAGACCCTGCGGGACATTATTGTTCCGCAGGCTTTGAAGATTTCCCTGCCAATGCTTGGAAACATGTTCATTGGCCTGTTTCAGGCAACTGCACTGGCTTATATGGTCAATGTTATGGACATGATGGGCAAGGCTGTGAATCTGGGCCATATAAAGGGCCATGTGCTGGAGGGCTACCTGTGCTGCGCGGCGGTGTTTGCGGTTATCAGCCTTGGGCTTGAAGTGCTGTTTCGCTTTATAAACAAGAGGCTGGAGTTTGGCCACAGCTACGGCAAGCAGCCAAGGGAGGCGGCATGATGGAAGCCAAATACTTTTTTCATTGCCTTGAGGCGGCCATAAGCAAAATACCGCGCAACCTGATAATGTGCTCCTCCACCTTGCTGATTTGTCTGCTTCTGGGCATGGCCATTGCCCTTATCAGAATGTATCGCATACCTGTGATAGCGCCGGTACTGGATGTGCTCATGGCGCTGACCAAGGCCTTTCCGGCAAACCTTGTGCTGCTGATCTGCTTTATGGTGTATACCTACAGCTTTAACGACATAGCGGCTTTTCTGAACCTGAAAATGAGCATACAGGATCTGGACATGATCTACATTGCCATTCTGGGGCTTGTGATAATCACTCTGCCGGGCATATCGGAGACTCTCAGAAGCGGGCTTCTGGCAGTACCCCGAGGACAGCTTGAGGCGGGTTATGCCGTTGGCATGACGGCTTTTCAGAGCTTTCGGGATATAGTTCTGCCTCAGGTTATAAAGGCCAGCATTCCGAATCTGACCAATTTGAGCTTGTCGCTGATGAAGGCCAGCTCTTTGGTCAGCGTAATAGGCGTTGCGGATATATTAAAGGGCAGCACAGATGCCGCTACTTCGGCCTACTGTTTTCTGGAAGCATACGCGGCAGCAGCGCTGGTATTCTGGGGGCTGGGAGCACTGATAGAACAGCTGGGCCGCCGGCTTGAAAAATACTACTCAAAAAATCTTGCATAGAGTGATATTAGATGTTAGAGTTAAACAACTTACATAAGAGCTTTGGGAAGCTGGAAGTCCTCAAGGGGGTATCCATAAAAGTTGAGCCCCGGCAGGTGGTCGTCATCCTTGGCCCCAGCGGTTCGGGAAAGACTACGCTGCTTCGCGGCATCAACTTCCTTGAGCAGCCGGACAGTGGAGAACTGGTAATAGCCGGTAAAAAGCTGGATTACGAGAAAGTAAAAAAGAGGGATATCAGGGAAGTTCGCAAAAAGGTGGGCTTTGTGTTTCAAAACCACAATCTTTTTGCCAATAAAACAGCGCTGCAGAATGTTATGCATGGTCTTGTGGTGGTCAAAAAAATACCCAAGGCAGAGGCGCGCCGCAAAGCCGAGGAGGCGCTGGCATGGGTCAAGCTTTCAGATAAGCATGATTCATATCCCAGTCAGCTTTCCGGTGGTCAGCAGCAGCGAGTGGGCATAGCAAGGGCGATCGCCATGGAGCCTGATATCATCCTCTTTGATGAGCCCACTTCTGCCCTTGACCCGGAGCTTATCGGGGAGACCCTTGAGCTTATGAAAAAGGTGGCAGAGCGCGGTATTACTATGCTGGTGGTGACCCATGAAATGGGCTTTGCCAGGGATATCGCCGACAAGGTGATTTTCATGGACGATGGCGTAGTTGTCGAGGAGGGCAGCCCCGAGGAGATCTTTGACAATCCGAAAGAGGAGCGCACAAGGCGCTTTCTTGCAAGAATAGCGAGGTAAACAATATGATGACTCTTGAACAGGTAACTGAGATGCTTAATCAAGGCTATGACTGCGGTCAGGTGGTTCTGTACAGTGCAGCCGAAAAACTGGGCCTTGATAAAGCGGAAACTTTGCGCCTTGCTGCAGGCTTTGGCGGAGGTATGTTTGCCGGCGAAAGCTGCGGCGCGGTGGTCGGCGGCATAATTGCCCTGGGTTATGCTCAGGGGCACTGGGAATGCGGAGACATGGAGACCAAGGGCCAATTCTGCGCCAGAGTTACCGAATTTAGAACCAAGGTCATTGAGAAGCTGGGCTCCACCATGTGCAGAGATATTCTGGGATATAATGTTGGAATTCCCGAGCAATTCCAAAAGGTAATGGAGTTGAATCTGCTTCAGAAGCACTGCCCTGGTGTTGTATATCAGGTGGTGGAGATTCTGGACAGCTTTTTGTAATTTTGAAAGGATTATTAATGATAAGCGACAGTGTAAAAAACATTGTAACTAAAGTGTTTGACAGGCAGGCTCTTGACCACGACGAGGTGAAGCTGCTCTACACCCTGCCCTCCTACTCTCCCGACAGCTACCATATCCAGTGGGCTGCCCATGCGATACTGCAGGAGGCCTCAAAAGGTCAGGGCTATATTTTCGGCCAGATAGGTCTGGACGCAAATCCCTGCCCGGGCAACTGCGTATTCTGCTCCTTTGCAGCCTGCAACAGCCCGTGGACCGATAAGGCTGAGCTGCCAAAGGATGTGGTGGTGGAGTATGCCCGTATATTCAACGAGGGCGGAGTGCACCTGCTTTCCCTGATGGTATCCGCAAACTATGATTTCGACCAGCTGGTGGATATCATAGCCGCTGTGCGAAAGGTAATCTACCCTAAGGTGGCGCTCATGGTAAACATGGGTGACTTTGATGCCCCTGAAGCTGAGAAGCTCAAAGCTGCCGGTGCGGATATCGTCTACCACGCAGTGCGTGTGGGCGAGGGCGTTTTGACAGCCATAAGCCCCCAGCGCCGATGGGACACGATAAAGGCTGCACAGGGGGCTGGTTTGTTGGTAGCTTCCGGCATTGAGCCCTTGTATCACGGCTCGGATATAGATGAGATCGCTCAGAGAAGCCTTGAGGTGGCGGCGCTTCCTCCTGTGTTCACCGGAGTTTGTGACCTTATCTGCGTTGAGGGCACTCAGATGGCGGACTGTTCATCCATCACCGCCGAGGAAAAGCGCATCGCCCGCGCCGCCTGCCACCTGACCATGGGCAGGGGCAAAACCGCTTTTGGAGAGAATGTGCGCTGGGTGGATGCAGGTGCAAATCCCCGCATGACCAAAATGCTGGTGGGCGAGGACAGGATCAAACAGGATATTGAAAGGGCCAAGGCCGATCTGATTGCAAACGAATGGCGAATTGCAGAAAGAGATGCGGCTGTGTGGGAGGTTTATAATAATGGAAACTAAGGAAAGCATAAGCCGGCACTATGGCAAACTGGCCGAAAAGCTGACTGAAAAGGAAGATGGCGGCTGCTGTTGCTGCTGCAGCATCGGCACAAACGAGTTTAAAATCTATGATGCAGAAGAGATCGCAGATCTTCCCCAGAGTGCGGTTCATGCCTCTCTGGGCTGCGGCAATCCTCTGTCTGCCGCTGATATGAAAGAGGGCGACAAGGTTCTGGACCTTGGCTGCGGCGGCGGTATTGATGTGCTGCTGGCTGCCCGCTGCGTGGGAGAGAGCGGCCATGTATACGGTCTGGATATGACGGATGAGATGCTGGTTCTGGCCGAGCAGAATAAAGCCAAGGCAAAGGTCACAAACTGCTCATTTGTCAAAGGAGACATAGAGGATATCCCCATGGAGAACGCATCTTTGGATGTGGTTATTTCTAACTGTGTAATCAATCTGAGCAACAACAAAACTCAGGTTCTCAAAGAGGCTTACAGAGTGCTGAAAGAGGGCGGCCGCTTTGCCGTTGCCGATATTGTTCAGCTCTATGATGTGGATGATGACAGCAGAGAAAAGCTCCACCAGCTCATCGGCTGTGTTTCCGGCGCACTGACTCCTCCCAACTACGAAAAGACCCTGTTGGAAGTGGGCTTTTCCAAGGTGAGTGTGCAGGTGGATCGGGTGTATACCTCCGACATCGTTGAGGACATGGCACGCCAGAAGAACATGACCGAGATATTTGAAACTCTGGATAAGCAGAAGATATGCGGCAAATTCGCCGGTGCTCTGATCACTGCTGTAAAGTAAAAGAATCACCCTGCTGCAGCAGGGTGATTCTTTTTATTTGCGTAAACTTGCATTATCAACGGGCTTCCAGCCGGGGAGAGGCAGGCGCTGCATGGAGCCAAAGATTTTGGACTTCATGTCGGGGTAGTCGGCTGACATGGTTTTCAGAAGCATCTTGATGTCATAGCGTTTGCTGGCCTTGTCCTGAGGGCAGGGGTTTTCAACTATGGGCACATCCAGCTGCTCCGCCAGATTGCTGATCTTCATTTCGCCTGCATAGATAAGGGGCCTTATCTGGGTGACACCGGAGCGGTCAAGGAAAGTCACCGGTCTGAAGCAGTTGATGCGGCCTTCCATGAGAAGACTCATCATAAAGGTCTCCACCGCATCGTCAAAATGGTGGCCCAAAGCCAGCTTGCTGATGCCCCGCTGCCTGATGGCCTCATTGAGGGCGCCCCGGCGCATCTTGGCGCAGAGAGAGCAGGGGTTTTCTTCCTTGCGGATGTCGAAGACCACCTCTTTGATGTCGGTCTTGACCCGGGTGTAGTGGATGCCAAGCTTTTCGCAGAGCTCCGCAACAGGCGTAAAGTCCATGCCCTCAAAGCCCAGCTCAATGGTTATGGCCTCCAGCTCAAAGTGCTTGGGATAGTAGCTTTTCAGGTGGTTAAGGGCCAGAAGCAGCAGCATACTGTCCTTTCCGCCGCTGACACCAACAGCAATTTTATCCCCTTCTTCTATCATGTTGTAGTCGTCCACAGCCCGGCGAATAATGCCGGAAAATTCATTCAATGCCTTTTCCATAAAAAACCTCAAAAAAATTTAAAAAATGCTTCCCAGAATTCGGGAGCTTTAAAGAGTAAACGGGAGAATTTGAGAGATTTCAAATTCAAAATTAAAAAAGTCGTTGACAGGCGGAAAAGCCTGTGGTATAAAGATAAAGCGCGTTCGGGCTTATTGTAGCAACCGGCGCCTGAATTGTCAAAACATTTAATTCTATATGGAGGCACAAACTATGTCTACTACCATGGTAACCAAGGAGACCGTTACCCGCAAGTGGTACGTCCTTGACGCAGCCGGCAAGCCCTTGGGCAAGACCGCTGCACTGGCCGCTGATATTCTCCGCGGCAAGATGAAGACCGATTTCACCCCCCACGTTGACTGCGGCGACTTTGTCATCGTTATCAACGCTAAGGAAGCAGTCCTCACCGGCAAGAAGCTTGAGCAGAAGTTCTACCGTCACCACACCGGTCACCCCGGCGGTCTGAAGGAAGTCAAGTACAAGACCCTCATGGCTACCAAGCCTGAGCTTGCTATGACCCACGCTGTCAAGGGCATGCTGCAGAAGAACACTCTGGCTGCAGGTCAGCTCAAGCGCCTGAAGGTATTTGCCGGCGCAGAGCACACCCATGCTGCTCAGAAGCCCGAAGCCTGGGAATGCTAAGGAGGTAAAGAAATATGGCAACCTATAAGTGCAAGAAGCCCTATATGTATGGTACCGGCCGCAGAAAGTCCTCTGTAGCTCGTGTTCACCTGATCCCCAACGGCACCGGTGTCATCACCGTTAACGGCCGTGATATCGACGATTACTTCGGTCTCGACACTCTGAAGCTGATCGTTCGTCAGCCCCTGGTCACCACCGGCACTGTCGGCAAGGTTGACATCGAGGCTACTGTTACCGGCGGCGGTGTTTCCGGCCAGGCCGGCGCAGTTCGCCACGGTATCGCCCGCGCTCTGCTGCAGGTAGATGAGAGCTACCGCGCTTCCCTGAAGGCAGCAGGCTTCCTGACCCGTGACCCCAGAATGAAGGAGCGCAAGAAGTACGGTCTGAAGGCAGCCCGTC
>CAZYTE010000070.1:0-8662 GCA_964649425.1 uncultured Oscillospiraceae bacterium | reverse complement strand
GTATTGCCAACCGAGGAGCCGGAAACCATACCGCACAGAGCAGAGGAGATGACCGCCACCTTGGCGGGGCCGCCGGAGAAGCCGCCCACCAGAGAGTTTGCCAAATCGATAAAGAACGCGGCAATGCCGGTGCGCTCAAGGAAGGCGCCAAAAATTATAAATACCACTATGTACTTGGCGCAGACCTGCACGGGAGTGCCCAGAACACCGCTGGTGGTGAAGAACAGGGTATAGAGAACTCTCTTGATGGCAAGGCCGGTGGAGAAGGTGTAGATCAGCAATACCCCTGCCACGCAGAGTATGGGGATACCCACGCAGCGGCGGCACAGCTCCATAAGGCAGAGAATACCCACAATACCCACCGCAGTGAGGAAGGGCGTCATCTTGGAGGCACTGGTAAGGCTCAGGATAATGGTGTCATATCCGAAGCTGTAATAGAAAAACGCGCCTGCGCCAAGAGCCATGATCAAAAAGTCATACCATGGAATATAGTTCACACGGACATGGCGCTTGTTTGCTGGGTAAGTGAGAAAGCCCATAATGATGACCAGCGCCAAAAACGCGGTAAGGCGCTTTTCCAGAGCCGCAACACTGAACAGGGTTGAATATATACAGTAGACCGAGAAGCCCACCATGATCATGCGGATAATTAAGGCCGGCTTGCCCTCCCAGATACGGGTGTTTGACTCCTTGTCATATTTGCGCATTATGTTTTCAACATCCTGTGCAGTTCCAACTTCTGCGTCATGATGCTTATTATGCTGTTTTGACATTTTGTTTCTCCCTTCTTAACGCTTGCTTAACGCAGCCTCAAAGTATAAAAACTACGGCGTCTTTATAGACGCCGTAGCAGAAAAGTCCGGGGATTTATGCAACTTTACTTTACAGCAACCTCTATGCCCTTCTCAGCAAAGTACTTTGCAGCACCTGCGTGGTAGGGAACATCGGTAATGGAGGAGGCAAACTCTAGGCTCAGCTCTGCTGCCTTGCCGTGCTGGATCTGGCCTGCATTCTCCATGAGGGTGGAAACGAAGGTGTAAACTGCATTCTCGGAAACATCGTTACGGGCCAGGACAACAGCGCCGATAGCAACGGTCTGGCAATCCTCGGGGGTTCCGTAAACACTGGCTGCCACGGTATTCGCGCTGTAATAGGGGCTCATCTCAATGAGCTTTGCGATGTGTTCATCGTCAATGCTTACAAGGTAGACCTGACCGCCGGTGGAAAGGTCAGTAACTGCGGTGGTGGGAGCGCCTGCAACGATGAAGGCGGCATCGATCTTGCCATCCTTCAGGCTTTCGGCACTGTCACCAAAGCTCTGGTAAACAGGGGTGATATCTTCAAGGCCCATACCGTATACGCCCAGAACATCCAGCGCGTTGAAGTAAACGCCGGAGCCTCTTGCGCCAACGGAAACGCTCTTGCCCTTCAGGTCGGCAACGGTCTTGATGTCGGGATTCATGGTGACGATCTGGACCTGCTCCATGTAGAGAGCGGCAACAACGGAGAAGCTGTCAACAGCGCCGGTCTCTGCAAAGAGATTGGTGCCGGAGTAAGCATAGCTCATAACATCAGACTGGCAGAAAGCAAGCTGAACAGCGCCAGCGTCAATATCTTCAATGTTTGCCTGAGAGCCGTTGCCTACGACAGCGGTGACGGAAACATCGGTGTTGGAGCTGACATACTGGGCGATAACGCTGCCAAAGCCATAATAGGTTCCGGTTTCACCGCCGGTGGTAAAGGTCAGTTTCTCGGGTGCGGCAGTCTCGGCGCTGCCGCCGCATGCGCACAGTGCGAGAACCATGCACAGAGCCAGAATCATAGCGAGAGTTTTCTTCATTCTTTTTACCTCCTAGCGGGTTTTCTACTTTTTGAGTATAAATAAAGTAATTATATAATACCCAAACCGAAAACTCTTTGCAAGAGTAAATCGAAAAATTATTGTCACGCACAAAAATGCATTATTATCGAGCTTTTCATTTAGTAAAAAGTGCCAATAAATATAACGCAAAATTGTTTTGCCCATCTTGGCGTGCTTTTAACGCGATCAGTATTAAGATAAATTATGTTGCATTTTTCTGTATAATGGTGGATAATTACACAGAATTGGATGTGGTTTTCTTGAAATATAAGCTCCTGGCCTTCGACATGGACGGCACTTTGCTTGATAACAACAAAAAAATACCCCCTCGCTGCCTTGATGCCCTGTGGGCCGCGGCGGGGCGGGGCTGCCTTATCGTTCCCGCCACCGGCCGGATGCTCTCCGGCCTGCCCGCGGAGCTTCGGAACGGAGCTATCCGTTATCATATTCTTATTAACGGCGCGCTGGTTTTTGACTCTGTGGAAAATAAAATACTCTACGAAGGCAATATCGAGGTGCCGCAGGCAGTGGAGATCTGCCATTGGCTTGACAAGCTGCCGGTTCTGTATGACTGCTATATCGACAACGAGGGCTTCATGGCAGGCTCCATGTGTGACAGGGCCGGGCCCTATTTTGAAAATGCCCGCAATATGTTCCAATATGTGATGGACACCCGCACGAGGGTTCAGGTGCTGGCAGACTATATGAAAGAGCGAAATACCCCTGTGCAGAAGATGCAGATTTACTTCCGCCCCGATCAGGAAGAGCTCCGGCAGGAGCTTCTTGAAAAGCTGCCCCTGCTATTCCCCCATTTTGCGGCCACCACCTCCCTGCCCAATAACATTGAGATAAACAGCATCAAAGCCGGCAAGGACAAGGGGCTGGCCGCCCTGTGCGATGCTCTTGGCATTGACATAGGAGAGACCATCGTTTTCGGTGACGGCAGCAACGACACCGGCATCATAGCAGCGGCCGGCATGGGTGTTGCCATGGCCAACGCGGAGGAGCAGGTAAAGGCCGTGGCAGACCGCATCGCTTTAAGCAATGCGGAAGAGGGCGTGGCAGTATTTATTGAGGAACTTATTGCAAGCGGAGAGATTTAATTGTATAATGTAAAAGATCTGTATCTGTAAGGAGGATTTTCAGATGAAAAGATTTTTGAGCCTGCTTCTGGCAGTGCTTATGGTCATGGGCCTGTGCGCCTGCGGAAATAACGCGCAGGATGCGGACGGCAGCGCTTCCGGAGATGCCGCATCTGCCGAGCCTCAGGCCAACATAAACCCCACCTACATCAACTGGGGCAGCCGCAGAAACACCCTTGTTACTTCCGACCCTTGGTATCCCAACGGCAAGCTGGGTGACAACTATATCTATTTCGACATCGGCGACAGCAGCTCCGGCATTGTCTACTACAAGGTTGAGGGCGGCGTTCAGACCGGTTACGCAGCCTGTGAGCTGACCAAGAAGAACCATCTGGTCACCGAGGGTGAAGGCAGCAGCATCGACATTATTTTCCACGATGAGTTCTACGCCTACGACCTGAAGACCGAAACCTGGTATGTGAGAGCAAACATTGAGTTTATGACCGGTATGTTCTCCGGCAGATCCTTCGTTGAGAGAAACGACCCCGGCAACACCATCGTCTTCAATGCCGACGGCACCGCGCTTGAGGTTTATCAGGGTCAGGAATACCCCGGCACCTGGAAGATAATCAATGCCACCACTGTCCGCTTCAACGACGGCGAGTATGACTATGACTTTGAGCTGGCCATCAACAACCAGAACCAGCTGGACGGTCTTGACGAGTACGGCAACCGCTACTTTATATATGCTGATTAATAATGAATAACAGGAAATGCCTGCTGGTTATCAGCAGGCATTTCCTTTTATCTTGACAAGACTATGGCCTGAACCGCTTCCACCAGCTCCATAACCTGAGAGCGTTTGATCTGGCACAGGCTTTCGCCATCCACCACCGCGAGGCAGCTTTCGCCGTCATAGCGGTAGAACTCCAGCTTCAGTTGGGGGAAGTTCTCATCGTTCAGATGCAGGACAAGGCTTATCTCCAGAGTATCACCGGGTTTTTCGGTGCTGAAGCTCTTAGCTTTCAGATCGCTGAGTGCTCCCTCCAGAGCCGAAATGTCCAGGCTTTCAGTTTCCTCGGCATCCTCCTGAGGCAGCTGCCCATAGTACCAGAGCCGCTCCTCATCTGTCTCGGAAAGCAGGATATGCTCCCTGCCCTCAAGGCTGATATCTATCTGAGTCACATTCTCCAGCTCTGTGCGGAAAAGCTCCCTGGGCCGCAGATCGTCAAAGGAAGCCATGGAGAGGACAGTGTAGTCCAAAAAGTCAAGCTCATATATGATCCGGGAGTCACCAATACGCACATACATTGGCACGCTCTCCTCGTCATCCTCACCCTCCGCTTCAAGCTTCGCCAGAGCAGCCGGGTCTCTGCCTATGTGAATAAGGCAGCTGTCGGAGATCTGCTCCTCAGTTTCCTCATCGGTATAGCTGTAATTAACCGTAACGGACAGCTCCGGCTCATCAAGTCCGCAGCTTTTCAGCTCCTCCTCGCCGGCATTATAAGTTACATAGTCCAGAAGCTCCAGAGAGGTGATGGTATTGAGGTATTCAGTCACGGCACTGCTGCTGACAGGCAGGTACTCCCCGGTCTTCTGAGTGAAGTACACATCGTCCTCACAATAGGAGTAGCCGCTGTCTTCAATGCGCTCGATCACATAATCCTCCGCGCCCTCAAAGCGGATGCTTTCCACAGTCTCAAAGCCGGGAGTGTCGTCATGCTCTATCATGGACGACAGCGCCTCGCTGATATATTCCATGGGATCATCTTTTACAAGGTAGGCATTGCCGTCACCGATGTCCACATAGCGCTGCTCATCCATTTTGCTGAAATCGCCCAGTCTGATGCTGTATTCACTCTCGCCGCTTCCTATCCTGAGCACACACTGGGGATCATCCAGACCATAGAGGCTGTAATCTGTTACTTCTTCGATTATAAAGCTGACTCCGAAGGCCTCAAAATGGGAGAGTATCTTCTCCACCTTATCCGCACTGACCGGAAAGGCCTCGTCCTCATCATAGATCCACACTTCCCCTTCTTTATGAAAGGCCAGTCCGTCTCCGGAGCTGTATTCCCAGGACAGGGAGCTTACCGTTTCCGGGGCAATTTCAAGTATTATCTCATCGCTGTTTTTTATCTGCTCCTGCTTTTTCTCATAGCCCCTGAGCAGAGCCGTGGCGGCGCAGGCCAGCACCAGAACCGCCAGCAGTATTCCCAACTTCTTAAGCCGCTTCATTCTGATGCCTCCTCTTGCGCATGATAATCACGATTCCAACGCCCATATATGCCAGCGGGAACAGGCCTATCATCAGCAGTTTCAGTGTGGCGGCGCTGGATTCGCTGATGGTCAGGTAGTTGTAGTTTAAAGATTTGCTGCGTATGGCTATGGCCTCCCGCTCGCCCACCAGTGAGGACAGGGCATTCATGGCAAGGTCAATGTTGGCGCCGGAGGAATAGGCATTGTACATATCAGTCAAAAATTCGGCCGAGCTGAACCAGACGATCTGTCCGCCGCCTTCGGTTTCAACCAAAACACCAAGGCTGAATGGGCCTTCTATGTCTCCCTCCTCCATTTCCCAGGTCTCCAGTTCAAAGCCCGCCAGCTTGCTGTAGGAGGATGCTGTGGTGCTCAGCAGCTCGGTGACTTCGGCATTGGCAGTTCCACTGACTTTCAGACCCCGGGCAAGGGGGAAGATAGTGTAGTAGCGGCCCTCGATAAGGGGATCGGTCATGGTGCTGCTTGCCATTTCGGGCATGAGCATATAGGGGTAGCCCAGAGCATAATAGTTCCGGTCTGCCTCGACGACAATGCCTTCTGCCACCTCAACACCGTAGTGAGAGAGCACCGAGTTAAGGTTTGTAAGCTCCTCCCCCTCCACAGGCCCGGCCATGACCATCAGCTTGCCGCCTTCATCGGCATAGTCCATTAGCATCTCCGCCTCATCTTCAGAGATATCGCTTTCAGGTGCGTATATCAAAACGGCATCCGCTTCCTCCGGGATCTCATCCACTGTCAGCAGCGACAGGCTCTCAAGCTGAATGTTTTCCTTTTCCACAGAATCGCTGAAGCTCGCGGGCAGAGCAGCCTCTCCGTGGCCCTCCAGCACATATACCAGAGGCAGATCCTCAGTGACCACATAGTCAATGGCCGACGTGATGGCGCCCTCACCGTCGAAGGAAGTGGTGTAGGTATATGAATACATATCGGTTTCTATCAGATAAATGTCACTGTAGCTGATATAGCGGCTGCGCTCATCGCTCTCAACTATCAGGGAGTTGTTGGGCACCTGCTCATCGGTATATTGCTCGGTGAAGGTGGGGAATACATCGGGGTTCTTTTTTACCACCCTGATGTGGTCAGAAAGGCTTTCATACTTGCTCAGCAGGTTTTCAATGATCTGATCCTCCTCATCGGCCTGCACCACCCAGTAAATTGTCACATCCTGCTCCAAAGCGTTCACCACCACCTTGGTATTGCTGGTGATGGAGTAGAGCTTGCTGGAGCTTATATCCAGCTTGCTCAGATTGGCAGGCAGGCTGGACGCGAATATATTAACCACTATCAGGATCGCCAGTACAAGCGCCGACACCGCAAGGGAGTATGAGCCGCCTTTCAGCGCCAGCTTGCCGCGGATGGCGGCAGCATCGTTTGTTTTCATCAGTTGTACCTCCGCTTTTCAAGAGACTGCACCGACAGGAACAGGAAAAACACTATGACCGTCAGGAAATACACAATGCCCGTCAGATCAAAGATGCCGTTGACAAAGACCTCAAATCTGTCAAACAGGCTCAGCTTTTTCATAATGGCAGGCAGCAGACCCTCAAAAAGGCTGCTGTTTATAAGAAATGTGACGGTGGTGACTGCCATGATCCCTATGCAGACGCCGTAGCCCAAAGTCTCATTTCGGGTAAGGCGCTTTACTGTCAGGCCGATCAGCGCCGCAATGACAAAAATGGCAAAGGCAGAGCCAATGGCGGTGGAGGACACATACTCGGCAAGGCTGACACTGAAATAATTGAACAGTATTGCAGCTATCCCAATGCCTGCCGCAAAGCCCTGATTATCCGTCAGGGAAGAGATAAACATACCCACAGCCAGCAGAGCCGCCCCTACCATAAAGAAGGCCAGCAGCGATCCATAGGCCGTCAGAAGATAGACCTCGCCGTACTGAGCAAAAATCAGAGGATAAACCGCAATGATGCTCAGGGGCAGCGCATAGACGATCAGCAGCGCCAGATACTTGCCCATTATGATTCTGCCGGTGGTCAGGGGCAGGGAGTAGAGCAGCTGGTCGGTCTTCTGCCTGCGCTCCTCGGCAATGACGCGCATGGTGAGAATTGGCACGATAACCGCGAACACAAGGCTTGAAAAGCTGAGAACGAACTCAAAATTGCTGACTGCCGCCTGCAGGTTATACAGCATGGAGCCGATGCCCACAAAAACAAGCAGAAAAGCGCCGAACACATAGGCGGTCAGAGAATGGAAATAGAGCCGAAGCTCGTGTTTAAAAACCGCTGCCATCAGTTTTCATCCTCCTTTTCGGTGTTTTCCGACAGCTCAAGGAACACATCCTCCAGGCTGCCTTTTTTGCTGCTCATTTCAAAAATGAGCTTGTCATTTTGGCTGAAGCACTTGACTATCTGAGCTGACAGCTCATGGAGTCTGTCGCAGTTGGCGCTGATGTGAAGCTGAGTATAATTTCCGTTTCTCTCGGCTCTGATGCCGCTGATATCCTCAAGCTGTGACAAAAGCTCTGCAGCCTCTTCTTCCCCGGCATCGGTGCTGAGGACAATTTCGCCCCCTGTCTGCAGCTGCCGTTTAAGCTCCTCAGGCTCACCCATGGCCACCAGCCTGCCGCCTGCAATCATAACGATCCTGTCGCAGATGGCCTGTACCTCAGAGAGGATATGGGAGCTGAAAATAACCGTGTGGCTCCGGCCCAGCTCCTTTATAAGCTGGCGGATATCGATTATCTGCTTGGGGTCAAGGCCCACTGTAGGCTCATCGAGAATAATAACTTTTGGATTTCCCAACAGTGCCTGGGCAATGCCCACGCGCTGCTTGAAGCCCTTGGAAAGGGCGGCAATGCGCCGGTGCTTCACATCGGCTATGCCGGTTTTCTCAATGACTGCATCAAGCTGCTGCTTCAGCTCCCCGCCCCGCAGCCCTTTGGCCTGGCCCACAAAGCTGAGATACTCCAGCGGCGATTCGTTCATATACAGCGGCGGATGCTCCGGCAGATAGCCGATGCACTTTTTGGCGGCCAGGGCTTCTTCAAAAATGTCATGACCATCTATGCACACCGTGCCTTCCGTTGCGGACAGACAGCCTGTCATAATATTCATGGTGGTTGACTTGCCTGCCCCATTAGGTCCCAGAAAGCCATAGACATGGCCCTCGCTGATCTCCAGCGACAGATCCTTCAATGCAAGGTGTTCACCGTAATACTTTGTCAGATGTTGGATCTTTATCATTTTGCTCCTCCTTACTTATTTGGACAGAATAATTGTAGCAAGGAATGGTAAAGTTCTTGTCACGGAACATAAAGTTCCAATAAACTTTCAGACTCCATGGCCTTAATTTACAATTTGTTAAACTGATTTTTATTGGAATCTAAGCTTGTAAACTTAGAATCGTCAGCGTTAGTCCAACGGGAGTCGAACACACCGCATTTCGGCGGCCCTGTCAGGCTCTTTTGGACTTGTCGTCCTTGACT
>CAZYTE010000069.1:0-8669 GCA_964649425.1 uncultured Oscillospiraceae bacterium | reverse complement strand
AGGCCGTGCTCCATCTCCACGGCTCCTTTGCCGACACAGGCAAGGGCCACGGCACCGACAAGGCATTGATCGCCGGTCTCATGGGAATGAAGCCCGATGACGAGCGTATTCCCGACAGCTTCGCCTACGCTGTCACCAACAATCTGGACTTTAAGTTTGAACATACAAGGCTGCGCAATGTGCACCCCAACAGCGTTTACATGGAGCTTCTGGGGGACGGGGGCGCAAAGCTCACCATTCTGGCCTCCTCCATCGGCGGCGGCAGAATCCAGATAAAGGAGATCTCCGGCATGCCTCTGAGCTTTTCGGCGGAGTACCCCACGCTCATAGTCCGCAACGAGGACCAGCCCGGCAGCGTATCCGATGTATCCCGGGTGCTGGCGGAGCTGAATATCAACATCGCCACCTTCAATGTCAACCGTGACTCCCGCGGCGGCAAGGCCATCATGGTCATTGAGTGCGACAGCCCCATCGAGGAGCACATCGCCGCGCGCATAAGAGAGATTCCCGGTATTCTGGATGCCATATGCATCAATCCGGACTAAGGGGGGAGAGTAATGGCAATATTCGATTCCGTAGCAGAGCTTCTGCAGACCTGTAAGGATAAAGAAATGCCCCTGTGGAAGGCGGTCATGCATTACAGCGCAAAGGAGACCGGCATCACCGAGGAGCTTTCATGGCAGAAGATGACCAAGAGGCTATGGGCCATGCAGTCTGCCGACAGTCACTATGACCCCTGTATGCGCTCCAGAAGCGGTCTTGCAGGCGGCGACGGCGGCAAGCTGAAGGAGTATTTTGAAAGCGGCAGATCCATAAGCGGTGAGTTCATCGGTGAAATTCTGGCCGGCGCTGTGCGCATGGGCGAGTGCAATGCCTGCATGCACCGTATAGTGGCGGCCCCAACCGCAGGCTCCTGCGGCGTTATCCCCGCAATTCTGCTGCCCTATGCAAGGCAACACAATGTGCCCGATGAGGAGCTTATAAAGGCGCTGTATGTCACGGCGGGCTTCGGCTCCGTCATTGCAAACAGGGCATCCGTATCCGGTGCGGAGGCCGGCTGTCAGGCTGAGATAGGCAGCGCATCCGCCATGGCGGCGGCAGCCCTTGTCTACCTCCACGGCGGCAATGAGGAGCAGATGGCACATGCCGTAGCCATCGCCATCAAGAACCTGCTGGGTCTGGTGTGCGACCCGGTGGCGGGTCTGGTTGAGGTACCCTGCGTAAAGAGAAACGCAGCCGGCGCCATGAACGCACTGACTGCAGCCGAGCTTGCTCTGGCAGGTGTTGAATCCCGCATCCCCACAGACGAGGTCATTGACGCCATGCAGGTAGTGGGCGAATCTCTGCCGGTGGCTTTGAGAGAAACCGGCAAGGGCGGCGTTGCGGCCACCCCCACCGCCATCAGATTCAAAAAGGAATTTTTCGGAGAATAGCAAAAGGGCTTACCCTCGGGTAAGCCTTTCTTCACGGACGGGCAATGCTCGCCCCTGTAGTTAGCATTGCAGGGGCGGCCATTGGCCGTCCGTTATTATTGCTTATACAAGCTTGTTGGCCCATTTTCTGCTTCTCAGCAGCACCCAGCCGAAAAGCGCCTTTACCAGGCTGAGCCCCTCAACTATGGTGAACAGGGGAATAATGGCCATCTCGGTAAAATAGGCCAGTGCGAAGGCTGCAGGAACGCTGAACACCCACATGAAGCCGCAGTCAAAGATAAAGGTGATTATGGTCTTGCCTCCGGAGCGGAGAGTGAAGTAACTGCCGTGAACATAGGCATGCAGCGGCATCAGAACCGCATTGACCATCATAAGCTTTGCCGCAATACTCCTGACTGTTTCGGTGGTGTTGTAGATCTCCGGAATAAGGGGAGCTGCCAGAAGCAGTCCAAGGCCCAGGACAGCGCTTATCACGACAGAGAAAGCTATCAATTTCCTGTCCTCGTCCACCGCTTTGTCAATTTCGCCTGCTCCCAGCTGCTGCCCCACGATGATCGCGATGGTGTTGCCCATGGCAAAGAAGGCGCAGAAGAAGAGGTTTGAAACTGTGGTAGCGATGTTAAAAGCGGACACCACCTCAAGGCCGCGCAGCGAGTAGCACTGGCTTAAAACGGCAGTTCCCGAAGACCAGAGCAGCTCGTTGATCAGCAAAGGCGAGCCGGTAATTATGATCTGCTTTGCAAGACTCAGCGGTATCCTCGGTGAACGATACAGGCCCTTGACAAAGCTGTGCTGTCTGCTGTGTCTGTGGGTCCAGACCGCTACAACAAGGAACTCCACCCAACGGGCAAATACCGTTGCGATGGCGGCACCCTCCACCCCCAGCGCAGGTGCGCCCAGCTTGCCGAAGATAAGAATATAGTTGCCGATCAGGTTCACAAACACCGCCGTAACGCTGGCTGCCATGGGCACGAAGGTCTCGCCGCATTCTCTCAATGTGCTGCTGTATGCCTGCATCAGGGCAAAGGGCAGCAGAGAAAAGAGCATGATATCCATATAGCCCAGACCATAATCCATGGTGGCTTTAAGGTCAAGGCTCTCCTGACCCTCATGGAGAAAGAGTCCTATGAGTCCATCGCCCCATTTTACAAAGATCAGCGTGCACACGGCCACCGCCGCAAAAGCCAGACAGAGCTTTGCTCTCATGGTGCAGCGTATACCATCGGGGTCTGACTTGCCGTAAAACTGGGCAGTGAAAATTCCGGCGCCTGCGTGGCCGCCGAAAATGGTCAGATTAAAAACATAAATGAGCTGATTGACAATGGCAACGCCGGACATGGGCTCAGTGCCCACCTGCCCCACCATCACATTGTCAAGCACGCTCACAAAGCCTGTGATGATATTCTGCACCAGCACAGGCAGCATCACAGTTAAGAGCCTTCGGTAGAAGGCTCTGTCACCTATATATTTTTCAAGCATGGTTTGTTAAAGTTCCTCTACGCTTATGACACTCTCAAGCTGTGCGATGCTCTCCCGCAGATAGCTGCCCAGCTTTTCCCTGTCGGTCTGGAAGGTGAGAATGGCGCAGTAGTTATTGCCGCCGCAATCACATGGAACACGGGTGATCTCCATGGAGCTGAGGGTGATATTCTTCTCCTTGACTATTCTCACGATCTCCTGAATACTCTTGGAATCATTGTATTCAACATACAGATTAACATCCGCGATCTTTCTGGTAAAGTAGGTCTCCAGCCTGATAAAGACCATTTCCGATAGCAGCACCATCAGCGTCGCAGCCAATGCGGCCTCAATATAGCCTGCGCCGCACACAAGGCCGATGATGGCGGAGATCCACATACCGGCGGCGGTAGTCAGGCCGCGGACGCGCTTGGAATTGGTGACAATAATACTGCCTGCGCCCATAAAGCCGATGCCCGCAACCACCTGCGCGCCAAGTCTGGCCACATCGGTGTACATATTCAGCTCCAAAAACATATACTGGCTGGTCAGCATGGTGACACAGGCACCCAGGCACAGCAGAATATGGGTGCGAAAGCCTGCGGCGCGGCGCTTGAACTCGCGCTCTATGCCGATAACTCCGCCGCAGACAACAGACAGCACAAGGCGGAAGGCCACAGAGACAAAGCTCAGTTCTCTTGCAAAATCAAAAAACTCCAGCATCTCTGTCCCCCCTTACACTTCTTCCATGCTGATGATGCCGTCCACCTCGGACAGGGCCGCCAGCACCTCCGTGTGGCTGCGCCGCTTGGGCATCCTCAGATTCATGAGCACATTTATCTGAGTTGCCTTGCTCTGCTGATCTTTGTTCATGTCCAGATTGTGGAAGCTTATGCCCTCAGACTTGATCTTGTTTATGAGCAGGCCCAGATTCTTCACACTGTCTATCTCAACATAGAGATTGAAGCTTCGGGCGTTGGCAAGAATGATGCTTTCGAAGCGGGGCATGAAGCGCATATTTATAAACATAAGCAGGGTGCACACCGCAACGCACTCGTAAAAGCCCGCGCCGGCAGCCAGACCCATACAGGCCGAGGCCCAGAGGCCGGCAGCGGTGGTGAGGCCTTTGATTTCCTGCCTGCCGGTGACTATGATTGTGCCCGCGCCAAGAAAGCCCACGCCGTTTATGACCTGAGCGCCGAAGCGCGAGGTATCCGTCCTGATGCCAACGGTGCGCGCCGCATCTGCCCAGAAAGTGTCCATCATTATTTCCAGATACTGGCCCAGAATAATGGTCAGCGCCGCGCCCATGGACACCAGCATATATGTACGAAAGCCTGCCGGTCTGCGCCGCTTCTCACGCTCGCTGCCGATAAGGCCGCCTGCAAAAGCCGCGCAGCAGATGCGAAGAAACATGGACGCCATATTCAATTCTCTCAAAAATCCAAGCTCCATATACACATCTTCCAATTTCAACTGAAATACTTGTCTCATTTATGTGGATATTTTACTATACTTGCCATGTAAAGGCAAGGCTAAATTAACAAATTTTTAACAGGCCGACTTTGTCGGCCTGTTAACACGATAATTTATTCAAAATCCAGCACTCTCTGCATTCTCTGGAAGGTCAGTCTGTTGCGGATGGCAGCGGAAACAGGCAGAAGCTCGCCTGCCATAGCGGGATCAATGCCTATATGCTCCGGGCGGAACTTGGCACCGATGGCCTCATAGAGCTTTTCCATCTCCTCCACCTCGGGCAGCTCATTTATCAGAGCGCAGATATCATCCCAGCAGTCAACTATGCGCTGGGGATCGAAGGACTTGAGCACATCGTTCTCGTTTTCCTTTATGATCCCCTCAGCCAGCCTGTCGGAAAACTTCTCTCTTATCCATTCCTCAGAGAGGGCCTCAAAGGCTTTGGCCCTGGGCTTGAGCTTTGCAATACGCTTATACTCCTGCAGGCACAGGAAGGTGCCCACGCCCACACATTCGCCGTGGATGCCCTCGGCATTTTCAAGGCCGGGGGGATGCATCTCCACCAGATGAGCCATCAGATGCTCAGCACCGGAGGCCGCTCTGGAGTGGTTGAGAAGCTGCATGGTCAGGCCGCCCTTCATCTGGGCCATAGTCATGGCCTCATGGTCAATTTCTCCTGTGGCGGCCATCTTGTCGGCAGCGGCTCTCATGGTGTCGAGAGCGTCCTTGCCCAGCTCCGCAACCATCCAGCAGTAATACTCGCCGGAGACCATGTGGGCGATCTTCCAGTCCAGCAGAGAAATATACTTTGCCAGAATATCGTTTACACCGCTGACCACCAGCCACTTGGGGGCGCCCTTGATAATATCAAGGTCAGCAACTACCAGCGTAGGAGACAGCATGGGGATGGACTTTTTCTGCCCATCGATGATAACAGAGCAGATATTGGCGGTAAAGCCGTCGGAGCTGGCCAGCGTGGGAATTGCCACAAAGGGAATGCCCAGCTTGTAGGCGGGATAGCGGCCGAAGTCCATGATGGTGCCTGCGCCAAAAGCAACCAGCACCTCGGGGTCATCAAGCTGCTCCATCATTTTTTCGATAAGCACATCCTCAGAGCGCAGGCCCTTTGCATCCAGAACGATCTCCTGATCTGCCCCAACATGCTTGCCCTCGGTTATTTTATAAATATTGGTGTCATATATAACAGCACGGCGCTTTCCGCCAAGGCCCACTTCCTCCATAAGCTGCTCGAAATCCTTGAGAGCGTTATAGCCCACAACAATCTTCTTTGTGTCCAGACTGTGCTCTCTGCCGCAAGCGCATTTGCCTATGTATTTTGAACAATCAACTACCATGTGCTGACCTCCAAATAAATTATAGCATGATTATAAAAACAAGAGTCATTCTTGTCAAATAAAATATATTCCTATTGATTTAATAGGAAATGTATGTTATAATAGCTTTGGTCGCAGGGATATTTGACACTGAAACCGACACTTGAGGTGGAAAACAGTCTGCTTTCACGGCAGGACTGTATTCTCCCACGGCTGTTTTTTATTTTAAAAAAAGGAGAATAATATTATGGAAAACAGAGTTGCAGGCATTTCCATCATCGTCAGTGAAAAAGGTTCTGTCGAAGAACTCAACGCCACCCTGTCCGCCTACGGCGATTACATTATCGGCCGCATGGGCATCCCCCACAAGCCCAGAAACATCAATGTGATCTCTATCGTCATGGATGCTTCCGTTGACACCATCAACGGTCTTGCAGGCAAGCTTGGCAGACTGGAAGGCGTATCCGCCAAGGTCGTATATTCCGGCGAGTAATATTTCATCATTTTAGGAGTTTTACCCATGAAAAAAGCTTTATCCCTTCTTCTGGCTCTTGCCATGATCTTCTCTCTTGCAGCCTGCGGCAGCAGTGCCCCCGCCGCAACTGAGACTCCCACCCCCACCGAAGCGCCTGTTGTTACTGAGGCCCCCACTGTTACCGAGGCCCCTGTTCAGCAGCCCGCTGTTGACACTGAGCTTTTAATTAACGCCATGGTCCTCAACGGCACCACCGGCTTTGGCATGGCAAACCTCATCCACGCCGCCCAGAACGGCGAGGCTCAGCTCAACTACAGCTTCTCCGTTGAGACCGATGCCAGCAATATCACCGCCGCTTTAATAAACGGCACCGTTGACATTGCGGCTCTGCCCACCAACGCCGCCGCCACCGTATACAACAAGACTCAGGGTCAGGTTCAGGTGCTGGCTCTCAATACTCTTGGCGTTCTCTACCTGCTGTCTGACGGCAGTGAGGAGATCAAGAGCTTTGAGGATCTGAAGGGCAAAACCGTCTATGTTCCCGCTCAGAACCCCACTTTCGTCTTCCAGTACCTCTGCGAGGCAAACGGCCTGGTAGTGGGCGAGGATGTCATCATTGACAACAGCTATGCCCAGCCCGCAAACCTGAACTCCGCGGTTTCCGCAGGTGAGGTCGCTCTGGCAGTTCTGCCTGAGCCTATGGTGACTGTGGCCCGCGCTTCCAATGACAAGCTGCAGGTGGTCATGGATCTTACCGAAGAGTGGGATAAGGTATCCGAGCCCGGCAGCCTTGTTCAGGGCTGTGTTGTGGTGCGTACCGCATTCGCTCAGGAGCACCCCGAGGAGCTGAAGGTATTCCTTGAGGAGTACAAGGCTTCCATGGACGCTCTGAGCGCTGATGTTCAGGCATCCGCGGAAAAGATCGAGGCCACCGGCGTGTTCGCAAAGGCAGCGGTAGCCGCAAAGGCCATCCCCAACTGCAACCTCTGCTTCATCACCGGCGCTGACATGGAGCCTGCCCTTGGCCAGTTCCTTGAGATCATGCACGGTGTTGCTCCCGCCTCCGTTGGCGGCGCGGTTCCCGGCGCTGATTTCTACTGCGTACTCGGATGATCCCCAAGAGAAAAAAAATAATACGAAACCTGCTGGCCCTGCTTTTCTGGCTGGCGGTGTGGCAGGGCTTTGCCGTCATTCTGGCAAAGCCCCTGCTGCTTCCAAGCCCGGTTGAGGTCATTGTAAGACTCTCTGAGCTGGCAGTGACGGCAGATTTCTGGTACTACACCATGGTCTCCCTGGGGAGGATAGTTCTGGGTGTGGGCGTTGCCATTGTATTGGGTCTGGCGCTGGCAGTTCTCTGCTGCCGCTCAAGCCTTGTGGATGCGCTGGTGGCTCCCCTGCTCATAACCATCAAGTCCACCCCGGTAGCCTCTTTTGTCATACTTGTGCTCATCTGGGTCAAGCGTGACTATGTACCCGTACTTATCGCCGGCATGATGGTGCTGCCCATAATCTGGGCCAATGTCTGCGCCGGCATCAGAAGCACCGACAAGCAGCTGCTTGAGATGGCGAAGATCTATAAGCTGAGCAAAAGCAGAGTTTTAAAGCGCATCTACATCCCCTCCGTCATGCCCCATTTCCATTCCGCCTGCCGCACGGCTCTGGGCTTTGGCTGGAAGTCGGGCATCGCCGCCGAGGTGCTGACCGTTCCCACCCACTCCATCGGCAGACTTATCTATGAGTCCAAGCTCTATCTGGAGACTACCGACCTTTTCGCATGGACTCTGGTGGTCATACTGCTGAGTCTGCTGCTGGAAAAGGTGTTCCTGAGACTGCTGGACAGGAGGGTGAACCGTGCTAAAGCTTGATAATATCTGTTTGAGCTTCGAGGGCAAGCAAGTTTTAAAAGACTTCTGCCTTGAGCTCAACGCCGGTGAAAGAATTGCCCTCATGGGTCCCTCGGGAGTCGGCAAAACCAGTGTGCTGAGGATCATCTCCGGCCTTTTGAAGCCGGACTCCGGTGTAATCAACAATGACTTCCATCAGCTGTCCTTTATGTTTCAGGAGCCAAGGCTTCTGCCATGGCTGAGGGCATGGGAGAATGTGAACCTGCTTTTGTCCGACACGGAAAAGACCAAGGCTCAGGCTCTGGAGCTGCTGTGCCATTTTGACCTGTGTGAGGACGGGGAGAAATACCCGGATGAGCTGTCCGGCGGCATGCAGCAGAGGGTCGCTCTGGCAAGGGCACTGGCTGTGGACGCAGACCTCTATCTGATGGACGAGCCTTTTAAGGCCATGGATGAAAAGCTCCGCTTTGAGTCCATCGAAATCAGCTCCCGCCTGGTGGGTGACGCGGCAGTTTTGCTGGTGACTCACGATGTTGAGGAAGCCGAGGCCATGGGCTGCCGAATAATAAACATAAAATAAGGCTTGGGGATTACCTGAAGTAGTCAATAGTTAGTAGACACAAAATATCTATGCCACCAGTTCTGTTCT
>CAZYTE010000068.1:0-8704 GCA_964649425.1 uncultured Oscillospiraceae bacterium | reverse complement strand
CGTCTCCATCAGCGAGGAAGACGAGAAGATGATCAAGGAGCTGCAGCGCAACGCGGCCTTCAGAAATCCCAATATGGCAGCAGCCCACATGGTCGGTGCTCAGGCAGATGCAATGCGTGCGGCCGCCGAGAATCAGGGCGGCGCGGCAATGGGCTTCATGGGCATGAACATGGCAGCTGCCGCCGGAGGCATTAATGCCAACAGCCTGTTCCAGATGGGGTCTCAGCAGGCTCCCGTTCAGGCCGCTCCCTCTGCCGACACTTGGATTTGTGCAGCTTGCGGCGCAAAGTCTGAGGGTAAGTTCTGCCCCGAGTGCGGTGCAAAGAATCCTGCGGCTGATGGCTGGACCTGCAGCTGCGGCAAGGTAAATAAGGGCAAGTTCTGCTCTGAGTGCGGTGCAAAAAAGCCCGCAGGTGTTCCTCAGTACAAGTGTGACAAGTGCGGCTGGGAGCCTGATAAGGGAAGCAATCACCCCAAGTTCTGCCCAGAGTGCGGCGATCCCTTTGATAATGGAGATATCATCTAATTGAAACCTTTTATTTCTATAATTCTTTCTGCCATAATGCTGTTTTCCCTCGCAGCCTGTGCCCCTCAGGAGAGCACACCGGCCTTGGGCGTCTTTCAGTGCGTCAGTGCTGAGTATGAGGGCACAGTTCTTGATCCCACCGAGATTTATGATGGCGGAGCAGTGCTTGAATTGAATGAAAACGGACAGGGCAAATTCTGTTTGGCAGACAAGAGCGGAGTCATTAGCTGGAAGCTTGATGGAAGCGAGCTTTGCCTTGTTTTTGATGATGAATGCTATACAGCGGAATTTAAGGATGACAGCTTTACTTTGGAGCTGTTTGACAGCGGTGTGCTGCTGACTTTCAGTATGCATGATGCCTATGCGGTGGAAGCAACCGGACTGCAGTCTGCCTGGAATAAGAGCTTCTATGGCTGGTGGAAAATCGGTTCAGCCAGCGGTGAGTGGCAGGAATATGACGGTATGTGGTATGACAGCTTTGCAGTAATACAGCTGGATGCCGACGGCAAGGGAGATTTTATCATGTGGGATGAAGATTCATCCTACGAAGAGCCTATTTGCCAGATAGATGTAAATGCTGAATCTGTGGATTTGCTTAACCCGGTCAAGGGTGCTTTTATGGACTGCCTTGTGGATGAGAGCAACTGGCGTTTTGATACTGTCAACAGCGGCTTTGCAGATATGATCGTTTGCGAGCTGGCATATTCTGACAGCAAGGGGGCTTTCAATGCGGTTGTTTATCTGCGCCCGTGGGGAACTGTCTGGGATGATGTTGAGGCTGAGGCTCCGGAGCTTTTACCTTATTATTATAAGGACTGGTATCTGCCTCTTGTGGAGGCCGGAAGCTACATGCCAATGGAGCTTGAAATCAATTAGAAAAGGAGTGGCTGCCTATGGCAAGCCAAGTTACCAACCATAAGTGTCCGTCTTGTACCGGTCCGCTTCATTTTGTGGGCGAGAGCGGCAGGCTGGAGTGTGACTATTGCGGCAGCACCTATACAGTTGAAGAGATCGAGGCAATGTATGCCGAAAAGATCGAGGAGGCTGTCGAAGAATCCATAGAACAGGCAGAAAAGGAAGCTGAAGCTGCCAAAGAAAACACTTGGGGCGATGAAGCTGATGGTATGCGTGTATACAGCTGCCCCTCCTGCGGTGCGGAGCTTATTTGTGATGAGACTACCGCAGCCACCAGCTGCCCATACTGCGGTAATCCCACTGTAATTCCCGGCCAGTTTCACGGCGGATTGAAGCCTGACTATGTTATTCCCTTTAAACTGGATAAGGAAGACGCGATTGCCGCCCTGAAGAAGTATTACAAGGGCAAAAAGCTGCTGCCAAAGACCTTTTCCGAAAAGAATCATATTGAGGAAATCAAGGGCGTTTATGTTCCTTTCTGGCTGTTTGACGGTAAGGCCAGCGCAGATATCAGCTACCATGCCACCCGTGTGCACAATCAGGTTCAGGGCGATTACATGGTGATTATTACTGAGCATTATAAAGTGCGCAGAGGTGCTTCTGTCAGGTTTTCAAAGGTGCCTGTGGATGCCTCCAGCAAAATGCCCGATGCCCACATGGATTCCATAGAGCCCTATGATTATTCTGAGCTGAAAGAGTTTTCAACGGCTTATCTGCCCGGATTCATGGCAGATAAGTACGATGTTTCCGAGGCTGACTGCAAAAACCGGGTCACGGAACGTGCCGGCAACAGCATTGAGACAATGGTCAATTCCACAGCAGCTGGATATACTACCTGTATGCCTGAGCAGAAAAGCGTTCGCGTCACTCCGGACAAGGCAAAATATGTTCTGCTTCCTGTGTGGATGCTCAGTACCCGCTGGAACGGCAGAAGCTACCTTTTTGCGATGAACGGCCAGACCGGTAAATTCATAGGCGATCTGCCAATATCCAAGGGTAGATTCCTTGAGTGGTTCCTGAAAATTTCGCTGCCGATCACTGCTGTCCTGGGTGCGATCCTGTTTCTGGCATAGGAGGGTGTGAAATGAAGAAAAAACTTGTTTCTACCCTGATCGTACTGTGTTTGTTTGTCATACTTTCTGTTACGGCATATGCTCAGACCGGACTCAGCTACGTTACAGATGCGGCTCTTTTGCTCAGCGACAGCGAAAAGGCTCAGCTTGAAAGCGCTGCGGCAACGGTTTCTGAGAAGTATGACTGCGGTGTGTACATAATTATTGTTGATGATTACAGAAGATACTACACCGCAAATGATGTTTTCGACGCAGCCGAGGGTATATATACCTACTATGGCCTTGGCCATGGAAGCGAGCGCAACGGCATTCTGCTGCTTCTGAGCATGAATGAGAGGGACTTTGCTCTGGCTGCATACGGGAGCAAAGCCCACACCGCTTTTACTGACTATGGCAAGGAAATTGTTATTGACGCCTTTCTCCCCGAGCTTGGCAATAACGACTGGGCCGGAGGATTGAACACATATATTCAGAGCTGCGCATCTTTGCTGCAGAGTTGGGGCGAGGGTAATCCCGTGGATATTCCAAAGGCAGAGCTTGGCCTGTTTCGTGCCTTGCTGTTTTCCTTTGGCATTGGTGCTGTTGCCGCGCTGATCGTGTGCCTTATATTCTGCGCACAGATGAAGAACGTCAAAGCACAGTCTTATGCGGGGGACTATATTGACCGAAACAGCTTTGAGCTGAATGTCAGACAGGATATGTTCCTGCACAGATCTGTTGTAAGGCAGCCTATTCCCAAAGCTGATTCCCACGGCGGTCACGGAGGTCACGGCGGAGGTACTACCATCCGAAGCAGCGGCTTCTCCGGCAGAAGCGGTAAATTTTAATAATGGATGCTCTCCACATTGTGGAGAGCATTTTTAATTGAGGTAGTTTATATCCTGATTGTCAAGGTAGGGGAATGATACGAGTTCAGAACGGGAGCATCCTTTAATGCAGACCGCATTGATACGATTGTTTCCGTAATTCTTGTAGTAGTAAATGCCCTGTTCCAGATCCATGCATGATGAATAGGTGGTGTAGTCATATAATCCATCAGCAGTCAAAACTCCGCCCTTTACCATGGCAACGTAGTCGAGCATATGGAAGAACTGGCCCACTTCTTCACCGGGCTTAATATTCTTGGGCAGATTTGCCCTGGCAAACGCAGCCCTTACAAAACGAGAGACGGAAGAGAAGTCTCCCGGCATACCGAGGGTGCCGGCACCAACGCCCAAAGGGCTGAGCTGAAGCTCACTCCAGCTGGCGCAGGCAGGGTTATCGGCAGATAGCTTCAGATACTCCCGCAGATTTGTGAGATGCCAGGGAAATTCCGGGTTGTTGGTCATTACTCCCACCGGATTGTCGTAGCAGTTGATACCGTCTCTGGCGGCTTCCACGACCATGGATTTTCCGCTTCTGTCGCAGAGCATCCAGTGAAGCTGGGAAACTTCCGTGTTTTCGTTAATGGGGACACTGACAAAATGAATTGCGTTTATGCTGCTGCGTACTTCGTCCACATTTTTATGTTTGGATAGAGCCCAAAGTATAAAATCATAGGGCGTGATATTCTCTTTTTTTCTGTCAGGCTTTTCGGCGAAAAAGGCGTAACCGGCGAAATTCAGGCCTGCACAGGCGAGACCGTCTTCGTTCATTGCCTCAGCCATTGCGGGGTGGCTGTCAATTATTGTACCCATTCCCAGAACAGCTCTTTGAACAGATTCTTTTTCTCCGGATGCACGGTTCAGATATTCAAAGCCAGCCGGAATATAGATGGGCCGCTGACCGAAGAAATAGGGGAGATCCATATTTCTGCCGAAAAAGCACTTATTGTTGGTTTTGAAGCATAAAGCAGTACACATATTAAAATACCATATAAAACAAAGCTGAAAGAATTGGCTGATGCAGCAGGTAGATTACAAGAGAGTGCCTGCTGAGGAAACGTAAAGGCTTTATCTCAGCGCCGCTGCACAGTGCCATCAGATTGTTTTTGACAAAGAATTTATTGATGTAATAACCCACAAGGTAAAGATTTAGCCAAGGCAGGAGAGAGAAGTAGTCCGATGAACTGAAGCCCCGAAAAGGAAAGCCCAGATAGGTGCTGAGGTAGTTTGCGTACAGAGAACGGGGGAGTTCCAGAAGCCTGAAATCTCCAAAACCCAGATATCCGGAATTAACAGCCCGGGTCAAAGCGAAAAGAGCAGCGAAGATTAATATTCCTGCGATTGGGTTAAGATTTTTCAGGGGTTTATCCAGTGCTGCAGCTATCATACCTGCACTGCCAAGTAAGGTGAGAACGCCGAAAGTGATCCTTATGTTGGGAGCAAAGATCCATGTGACTGCAGAAACCAACAGGCCTGCCAGAAAAACCTTCATGGCGTTTTTGAAGGGCTGTCTGCTCATGGAATGGCAAAAACCGGACAGCAGAATAAAGGTCCAGCATATGCTCTGCTGCCAGATAAATCCGGGCAGGTCTTTATACCACTGCCACTTGAAGCCGTATAGGAAAACAAGATCCCATACAGCATGGTATGAAACCATGCTGATTATGGCAATGGCTCTGATATTGTCAATGCGGGAATATCGCGGCTTTTTTGTCATGTGTAAAACACCTCGTATCAAAGTGTAATACAAAGCAGGCCAATATTCAAGTCAGTTGTTGTGCAGGTATTCCAGCGCATCTGCCAATGTGCCGACGGCATCAATGATCCCAAGTTTTACAGCCTCTTCGCCGTGAATAACGCTGCCTATATCATTTGCAAGCTCGTCGGTTCTGTTCATCAGAGTCAGAAGCGCGTCTCTTTTGATGTTGGAATGCCCCGTGACAAAGCCTACTATCCGGTCCTGAATCCTTGCAAAGTAGTTATATGTCTGGGGAACCCCAATAACAACACCGCTTACCCTTACCGGGTGCAGAGTCATTGCGGCGGAAGGAGCAATAAAGCTTCTTTTGGCTGCTACGGCCAGTGGAACGCCGATGGAGTGTCCGCCGCCTAACACAAGAGAAGCGGTGGGCTTTTTCATTCCGGCAATAAGCTCGGCAATGGCAAGGCCCGCGTCCACATCGCCGCCGATGGTATTGAGCAGGATCAGCAGTCCGGATATTTCCGGGGCTTCTTCAACGGCTGCGATCATTGGGAGGATGTGCTCATATTTTGTGGTTTTGCTGTCATCGGTTGATATCTGATGCCCTTCGACCTGACCGATTATGGTCAGGCAGTGTATGCCGCCACTGTTGGAGGAACCCAGTTCTTTTATTTCATCCATTTTATCACCGGTCTTAGTTTGTCCGGAAATTAAAAAAATATCTGGTCGGAAGAATTAATCTTCCGACCAGATTTAAATCCGGATAAATTATTTTTGGCTGTAAGCGGCGAGGATGCCCTTGTAGGTCATGTAGCAGTCAAACTTTGCAACTACCTCAAAGGGAGCGTGCATGCTGAGAACGGGAACACCTGCATCAATGGTGTCAATGTTGCGGTTTGCCATGAACTTTGCGATGGTACCGCCGCCGCCCTGATCTACCTTGCCAAGCTCGGCCATCTGCCATACAACGCCGTTTTCCTCGAAAATGCGGCGCAGATAGGCAACGATCTCAGCAGAAGCATCGCTGGTGCCGGATTTGCCGCGGGAACCGGTATACTTGCAGATGCCCATGCCGTAATTGATCTTGGCATCGCTGCGCTTTTCGGAAACTTCGGGGTAGAGGGGGTCAAACGCATTGCTTACATCAGCAGACAGGCAGAAGCTGTTTTCATAGCAGCGGCGCAGATCAACGCCCTGAGAGGCGCACAGATCCTCCATGAAGCAGTCAAAGGCTGCGCTCTGCATGCCGGTTACGCCGTCAGAACCTGTTTCTTCCTTGTCGGCAAGGATGCAGACACAGGTTTTTTCGGGGTCAACGACATCAAACATTGCTTTCAGCTCGGCATAGGAGCAGACCCTGTCATCATGGCCATAGCCACCGATGAGAGAGCGGTCCAGGCCAACCTCACATACATCGAAGCCGGGTACGGCGGTCAGCTCTGCAGAGAGGAAGTCCTCCTCGGTGATGCCGTACATATCGTTGAGTATGCTCATGACAGCAAGCTTAACTCTATCCTTGCCATCATCGTCATAGGGGGTGCTTCCGATAAGAATATTCAGACCTTCGCCGGTGATACCCTCCGCCATGGTCTTCTTCATCTGGTCTGCAGCCAGGTGGGGAAGAAGATCGGTGATTACAAACCTGGGCTCGTCCTTCTCTCTGCCTATTGCAATGTCAATTACATCGCCGTTCTTCAGAGCAACAACACCGTGCAGCTCCAGAGGAATGGTGACCCACTGATACTTCTTGATGCCGCCGTAGTAGTGGGTCTTCAGGAAACACATTTCATCAGACTCATACATGGTGACCTGTTTTAAGTCAATGCGGGGGGCATCAACATGGGCACCGGCAATAACAGAACCCTCACTGAGAGGCTTCCTGCCGATAACGGCCAGCATAAGAGCCTTGCCGCGGTTGTTCTTGTAAATTTTCATACCGGGCTTAAGCTCCATGCCGCATACATACTCAACAAAGCCTTTTTCCTCCGCCAGAGCGATAGCATTCTTTACAGCCTCGCGCTCGGTGCGGGAAGAGTTGAGATAGTCCATGTAGCCCTTGGAGTACTCCTCGACGGCAATGCGCTCCTGAGTGTCAATGAGGTCATAGCCGTTCTTCTGCTCGTAAAACAGCTTGCTTCTTAAATCATCCATTCTTTACTACCTCCTGTATAATTAAAGCTAAATCTTTTTTATATTGCCGGGTGTCACCATTATTGACTACTATGTGGCTGCAATTATCCTTATAGTAATCATCATCTTTTTGCGCGTCTATGCGCATTTCGGCCTCATCTCTGTCGATGCCGTCTCTGGCCATAATACGGCTGAGCCGAAGCTCTTCATCGGCCAGAACACCAATAGTAGCAGAGCAAATATCGGAAAGTCCGCTGCTGATAAGTTCAACTGCGTCAATAGCTGCCAGCTTTCCACCATGCATTGCCCAGTCATCCAATTTTTCCTTAACTTCCATGACAATGTATTTATGGGTAATGTCATTGAGCCTGTCAAGGGCTGTGAAGTCGGAGAAAACGATCATTGCCAACGCTTTTCTGTCAAGCGCACCGTCCTTGACCATACCGGGAAACTGCCTGTCAATTTCATCAAGCAGATCCCCGTGGGTTTTTAGAATCGTGTGATAAAGCTCATCGCAGTCGACAACAAGTGCGCCCATGGACTCAAGCTCTTTGAGGGCAGTTGTTTTTCCGCTTCCGCTGGGGCCGGTCAGACCGAAAACAGTCATGTTTTCTTTCAAGGCACCGACTATTTCAGACCTGGACAAAGCACCCTGACGAAGGATCTTATATGGTACACAGCTCATATCAAGCAAAGTCGATTCCTTGCCGATACCGCACTCACCGCCATCTATGATGCCTGCGATCTTTCCGTCGAAATACTCTTTGACCTTAGCTGCATTTTTCGGGCTGTCCTCACCGGAGGGGTTGGCAGACGGGGCGGCAAAGGGGAGCCGTGAAAGCTTTAAAAGCTCCAGCGTCATGGGGTGATCGGGGCAGCGAAGCCCAACAGTGCTTCCGCCTGCTCTTACAATATCAGGCACAATATCCTTTGCCTTTAAAACAATGGTCAGCGGGCCGGGCCAGAATTTCTCCGCCAGATATTTGGCATCCTCCGATACATCATCGCAGTAGAGCTCCAACGCTTCCTTGCCCGGAACCATAAGGGACAGGGGCTTTATTGCGGGACGGCCCTTAACTTCATAAATATCGCCTACGGCTTTTTCGTCAAGTCCGTTTCCGGCAAGGCCATAGACAGTTTCGGTTGGAACAGCCACAAGCTGCCCGGCCTTAATAAGCTCTGCGGCCCCGGTCAGATCGTCTTTAAAAATCTTAGTTTCCATCAGTTTTCAGTCTGCATACTCAGCTTTTCAGCCTGATCTGCGGTGACAAGCGCATCAATAATGGGATCAAGGTCACCGTTCATCACATTTGCTATGTTGAAGTTTTTGTTGTCACCGGTGAGTCTGTGGTCGGTTACACGGTTCTGGGGATAGTTGTAGGTGCGGATTCTCTCACTGCGGTCGCCTGAGCCGATCTGGCTTTTTCTCTCTGCCGCAACTGCGGCGTTCTGCTTCTCCTGCTCTGCCTCATAGAGCTTGGAGCGGAGAATCTGA
>CAZYTE010000067.1:0-8735 GCA_964649425.1 uncultured Oscillospiraceae bacterium | reverse complement strand
AATCCGCCGACTACCTGACCCTGAGAGACCGACTGGCCTACGCTGACCGCTATGTAAGACATATGGGCGTAAAGGGTCTGGGTGTAGTTGCCGTGGTCAACGATTACATAATTGCCGTATCCGCTGTCATAAGCCGCAGTGATAACAGTGCCGCCGTCAGCCGCAACTACATCGTAGCCATCCTTGTTGAAGCCGTCAATATCGATACCGCTGTGATAGCGCTGCTCACCGGTGAAGGGATCGGAGCGGTAGCCAAAGCGGCTGGTGATAAGGGTGCTGCTGGGTACGGGCCAGATAAAGCTGCCGGTACCGGTACCTGCCGCCACAGTATTATTGCTTGTACTGCCGGAATTATCTGTGCCGCCGGCATTTGAGCTTTCTGTGGAGCCTGTGCTTCCGGAATTGTCAGTATTTCCGGAATTATCAGCACCGCCGGAGCTGCCGGTGCTGCCCTGCTGAGTCTGCTGTGCTGCCTGCTGCTGACGGATCTGCTCATTGTAAGCGGCGATCATGTTGGCAATGGTGGCTGCTGCTGCAGCTTCCGCTGCCTCTGCTGCCTTATATTCCTCAATTGCCTCTTCTATTGCGGCTTCCAGCTCCAGCATATCCGCATAGGCCTGCTCGATGGAAGCCTCGATCTCGGTCTGCTCTAACTTCAATTCGGCCTGCTTTGCTTCAAACTCTGCTCTGGTGCTTTCGTACTCAGCCTTGACCACCTCAGTCTCCTCACGGGCTGCTATGTACTGGCGTTCAAGCTTCTTGTCGCTCTCCATTATTTCACCCATGTCGTCCACGGCGGTAAGGAATTCTCCAAAGCTGTTGGAGTTTACAAGGAGGGCAAGGATATTGTAGTTACCATTCTCCTCCATTGCTCTGACGCGGGCGCGGTAGGCTTCCAGCTGCTTTTCTTCCTTTTTCTTGGCCTTCTTCAGCTCAGCTTCCTTTTCCTCGATCATCTCGTCATAAATGGCGATCTCCTGAGCTACAAGGTTGAGCTGTTCATTTGCGGCTCTGTTCTGCTCCTCAAGTGCGGACTTTGCCTCAAGCACCGTTGCCTGCTCCTGCTTGAGCAGATCAATTCTGTTTCTGCATTCGGCAACGCGGTTGGCAAGTTCTTCCTTCTGCTGTGTGATAGCTGAGATATCACTCTGGCTGACAGCGTACGCACTGACAGGGATCACGCTGACCAGAAGTGACAAAAGCATCAACACAACAAGAAGCAGACAGACCACAGATGTGATTTTCTTTCGCTTCATATAAATCTCCTGAATTAAACTTTGAGATAGTTCTTAATGGCGTTCAGGCCGCCGAAAATGCCGACAACGGTACCGGTGCCAAGGAAGAACACCAGCATTTGCACGGCATAGTGCCTGAAGGGCACAAGGGTAATAAAGCTGCCGGTGAGACCACCCATGATTTTGCCGGTGAGGCCGGTATAAAGACCCCATACCGCCAGGTAAGCAAGGCCGCCGCCCAGCAGGCCCAGCACGAGGCCCTCAATAACATAGGGCATACGGATAAAGCCGTTGCCTGCGCCCACCATCTTCATTATGGCGATCTCCTCACGGCGGGAGAAGGTTGCAAGCTTGATGGTATTGGTCATGATGAAGACAGAGACAAATACCAGCATGACGATCAGAGCAAGGGACACAATGCTGACAACATTGCGGATGGTAATGAATGCATCGGCATACTCAATATGAGCCTTGACCTTTGCGACACCCTCAACATTTTCAAGTGCGGCCTTGGTCTGGGACATGAGAGCTATATCAACCAGCTTGATAACATAGCGGTGACGGAACACCGTCTCGTCTATGCCCTCCATCAGATCGGAGTCATAATTGTCCATAAAGCTGTCCATAGCTTCTTCACGGTTTACAAACTCAGCAGACGCAATATTGTAAACCTGCATGATCTTCTCTTCGATCTTCATGGCTTCGCTTTCATCGGCAATGGAATCATCCACAAAAGCCACGATCTCATTCTGGTTTTCCAGTTCCTTGATGAGCTCATCAATGTTGACAGTCAAAAGAGACACGCTGCCCATGATGATAAGGCAGGCCATAATAATGGTTACAGACGCAAAGGACATGAAGCCGTGAGTGCCGATGCTTCTGAAGCCTTCGCGGATAAGATAGCCAATTCTATTCAATCTCATAGCTGTAATACCCATCCATTCCGTCACCGATCATATTTCCGTCATCAATGGTGATGACGCGCTTGGAAAACGCATTGACCAGTTCCTTCTCATGGGTTACCACCAGGATGGTGGTGCCCATCTCGTTGATCTTCTCAAACAGGAGCATAAGCTCCAGACTGCGCACAGGGTCAAGGTTGCCGGTGGGCTCGTCCGCAACGATCATGCGGGGATTATTGACCAGCGCACGGGCAATGGCGACACGCTGCTGCTCACCACCGGAAAGCTCGGTGGGCAGGCGCTTCTCTCTGCCTTCCAGACCTACAAGCTCCAGCACATAGGGCACACGCTTTACGATCTCCTTATGCGAAGCACCCACAACACGCATGGCAAAAGCCACATTGTCATAAACGGTCATATTCTCAATGAGTCTGTAATCCTGGAATATAACGCCCAAAGTTCTTCTCATTTTGGGAAGCTTGCGCCTCTTGATCTTGACCATATCAAAGTCATTGACAATGACAGTGCCGGATGTTGCCTTGATCTCGCCTGTGATCAGCTTCATGAGAGTTGTCTTTCCGGAGCCGGAGGGGCCAACCAGAAACACGAACTCACCTTCATTGATTGTAAGGTCTATTCCGTCAAGAGCAAGGGTGTTGCTGCTTTCATAAACCTTACGCACATCGTTCATTCGAACCATAAGTACATTATCCTCCAAACAGTTGGACTTAAGTAGACTTAAGCATTTATATTAAAAGCACCTTAATTCCGCCTTAGTACTTGGTATTATTCAGGGAATCCAGGTACATCTTCACCATCATTGCCACTTTGAACACGATTGCATGGTCAAACTCGCGCAGATCAAGGCCGGTGAGCTTCTTGATCTTCTCGAGACGGTAAACAAGAGTGTTTCTATGTACATAGAGCTTGCGGGAGGTTTCGGAGACATTCAGGTTATTCTCGAAGAAACGGTTGATGGTCTCCAGCGTATCCTCATCCAGAGTCTCGATGGGGTTCTTCTTGAAGACCTCATTGAGGAACATCTGGCACAGGGTGGTAGGCAGCTGATAGATGATTCTGCCAAGGCCCAGGTTCTCATAGGTAATGATGCTGCCCTCACTGTCGAAAATACGGCCGACCTCGATGGCAACCTGTGCTTCCTTATATCTGTCAGCCAGCTCGCGCAGGTGGCGGGCATCAGTGCTGATGCCGATGACACAGTCAACTCCCAGCTCCTCATGCACAGCGTTTTCAATGCTGCGGGCAACCTTCATGGCCTCCTCAGGACACTCAAGAGCTGACAAAGTCTTTACCACAACGACATCCGTCTCATTGATGTTGAGGACGAAATCCTTCTGCTCGTCGGGAAACAGGCGTTTAATAGTTTCCGCCATGGTGATGTCGGCATTGTCCATGCAGCGGACAAGCAGCACGCGTCTGGGGTCATCCGCGACGAAGTGCAGTTCCTTTGCGCGGACATAAACATCACCGGGCAGAATATTGTCGGAAATAATGTTCTTGATGAAAGCAGACTTGTTGTGCTTTTCCTCATAATTGGTCTTTGCCTCGTTGAAGGCAACAGCCGCGAGGGCGCACACAGTCTTCGCAGTGGGATCAGTACCCTCTACAAAGGTGGCATAATTAAAGTGGGAATTTCCGGAAAGCATGGGCTTGTAGCAGCGGCTGTCAGAGCAGACGATCTGCTCACCGGACTCAAAATTGCTGCTGCGAAAATCATCCAATCTGGAACCGATCATTGCAAGATCGCTGCAGGCGATGACACTTCCCTGCTCGTCCACAACGCCGACAGTCAAAGAAACCGCATCTTTCATCTGAATAACAACATTCTGAAATATCTTGCTGGACATAAAAACGCCTCCCAATATACTGCGTTTAAACTTCAATTTGGACAATATGGCAATTTTGCCATAGCTCCCATTCTCTCTTCGTAGTATATTACCGCAAGTTTCCGTAATTTTCAATAGAAATTATATTGTTTTTTTGTGAAATATTTTGGTTTTATATTATTTCCGCTCAAAAAATGCTGAAATAAACCGTTAAATTTGACTATTTTCCCCTCAAATTGCTACCTAACACTCTGCACAAATCATCTTCGTCAAGTTCTCTGTATGCTCCGCTTCCCAGCTCGTCACCCAGCACGAGATCGCCTATGGACAGTCTGCGAAGCTCCAGAACGGGCTTGCCTCTGGAGGCCAGCATTCTTCTCACCTGATGGTATTTACCCTCCATCACGGTGACCATGCACTCCCCCCTGCCCAAAAGCTCCAGCTTTGCGGGCAGGCACCGTGTTCCGTCTGCAAGGACTATGCCTTTTTCAAAGGCTTTCACGTCTTCCATGTCGGCTTCGCCTTCTACCTTTGCATAATACCTTTTTTCTACGCAGGATTTTGGCGAAATCACCCGATGGGCAAAATCACCGTCATCAGTTAAAAGCAGCAGACCGCTGGTGTCTTTGTCAAGCCTGCCCACGGGGAAAAGCCCCATGCGGCGCATTTCCGGCGATACAAGGTCAAGGACTGTCTTCTGCTTTGAGTCCTCGGTAGCCGTTACAACTCCGCAGGGCTTATCTATCATGTAATAATGATACTTGCTGTAACTGAGTTTTTCGCCGTCCAGCTCAACGCAGCATGCCTCAGGGTCTATCTTCGTCTCCGGCAGCTTGACCGCCTTGCCGTTAACACTTACCCTGCCGCTTTTTATTATCTGTTTCAAATCCTTGCGGCTGGCAATACCCATATCCGCAAGAAACTTATCCAGTCTTATCAGTGCCATATAATCACCTCAACTATTAATTGTATCATAATTACTCCCGTATTTGAATACTCTTATTAACGAGGTGAGTGCATGACTGAAACATCTTTTTTCACAAGAAAAAAAGCTTTGCTTATAGTCTTTCTCGCGGCGGCTGCGCTGCTGCTTTTCATATTCCTGCGCTGTCAGGGAGCAGAGCAACATGACCTTAGGACGACAGAAGGGCGGAAAATGTTCCTTTCAGAGCTGGGTTGGGAGATAGATGCGGACAGCGAGAGCCACAAAACCGTGCTGATACCGCAGGAATTAAACGGCGTAATGGCCGATTACAACAAAATGCAGCTCAAGCAGGGCTATGATCTGACAAAGCACGCCGGTGAAAGCTGTGAGCAGTACATATACACCCTCACAAACTACCCGTCAAAGGATGAAGTTATCCTTGTCACCCTCTATATCCAGGGCAAGGAGCTTATCGCCGCCGATATCCACAGCACCGCCATGAACGGCTTTATGCACGGCATAAAAAAGAGCACTCCGGATTAACGGAGTGCTCTTACATTTTATATTTTACTTCTCAGCAGGCTCCCACTTGCATCTGACGGGAGAGACAATGGCACCGGACTTTTTCAGCTCGGTGAATGCCTTGTCAACGACCTTTCTGTCAAGGCCCGTCAGCTCTGCCACCTTGCCTGCGTTCAGAGGCTCCCCTGCCTTCTTCATTGCTTCAAGGATGATATCTTTTTCGTTCATGGTGGAACTCCTTTCGTTTTCTCTATTGTAGCTTCATTATACCAATAATATCCTTTCCTTCTGTGATTTTATCACATAAAAACAGCCGATGGAACCCATCGGCTATTTTTGTGCGGATACGGTCAGCTCAAGCTCTGTGCCGTCCATATCTGCTTGCATTATGTAAACCGGTCTGTAATAGCCCTTGCCGTCCATAATGTAGTCCAGGCTGTAATCCAGAATCTCAATGCTTCCGATATCATCAAGTTCCTTTTCCGTTCCGAACCTGCCTTTGCGAATATTCTTCTCCAATGCATCCGCATCCAGAGCCTCATAAGTTCCGGCGGGGATAAGCTCTTTTATATGATAGCTCAGGCTGTAAAGCTTGCCGTCCAAATACTCAAAGTACACAAAGCCGTCATATATTACCCCGTCCGCCTCAACCAAGTCACAATCCGCAGAAAACTTCCCGGTGCCGCTGCGCCGGAACACCAGGCCCTCAGGCACCGCATATCCCATTTCCTTTAAAAGCTCGCTTACAGCTTCCCTGCTTTCCACCGCAACACCCTCGGGTATATTCAGGTCAAAGGCACCGTCATGCCAGTACCACAGAACAGTATTTGATCTGCGGGCCCAATAAACAGAGAGATTCTCATAGGCGTCCATCTGCTCCTCGCTGAGCTTCCTGCCCACAGCTTCAAAAATTATCGCTGCATTTGAATCTGCGTTCTCAATCTCCGGTTCAACAGCAGTGTAGATGCCCAATTCCTTCGGCAGCTCGTTTTCAATGGCAGAGCAGTCCACCGTATCGGGCCTGATATGCTGAGAATTGATGAAATCACTGGGCAGATAGCCATATGGCTTGCCAAGATACAGAGCCGTCAGCATGGCAATAACAAGCAGCACAGACAGGTTGATATACCCATATCGCGCAGCACCGCTTTTATTCTTCAGCGCAAGCACAAAGGCAAATATCGCACAGCCCCAGAGGCCGCCCAGAGTATTGGCTATCAGATCATCCACATCCGCCACGCCGCAGACGCCCAGATACTGAATAAGCTCATTGCAGACAGGTATGAGAACAACCGCTGCAATGGCTTTTTTGAACTTGCCGTCAAACAGCCAGCAGAGAACAAAACCACAGGGCACAAACATAAGGATATTCAGGGCATACTGCCAGAAAGCTGCCGCACTGCCGTCCGCCAGGGCGGTGCGCAGAGCCTCAAATGGGTAGATATTTACAAAGCTTTCACCCATACTGCCCCGGCTTATGAGCACCACAAGCTCAAGGCTGAGAAAATATCCCAGAGCCACCGGCATCTTCAATTTTTCGGACAGGCTCAGATCCTTGCCCTTCCACGCGCTGTTGCTGAGGATAATATAGGAACCGATACCGAGAATAATGCCCGGCACTATGCATTTTAAGCCTGCGGCCAGATATGCCATCAGGGAAACCACTTTAAAATCACCTGCCATTTTCTATCTGTCAGACATTTTATCACCTTAACCGATATTGGTCAATACTAATATGCACCGTTTTCGATTAACATTCTGGTAGGAAGAGAGGTTTTAAGATATGATTTCTTATGATAACCTATGGAATGTTATGAAAGAAAAGGGTGTCAGCCAGTACGCCCTCATAAAAAAGCACAAGATAAGCCCCGCCCAGATAACAAGGCTCAAAAGGAACGAAAGCGTCAGCACCCACACCATTGACACATTCTGCCGTATTCTTGAATGTGAAGTGGGCGATATAATGAAATACATCCCCGACGGGGAATAAAAATTAAGCATATCATATGATATGCTTAATTTTATTGTAAGCTTATTTTACTTCATTGGTTCAATGCTTGCAACAGCAAAGCTTGCAGAAATAAGCATCTCAATTTGATCGAACTTGCGAGGGTCTGCGGATTGAGTAGGATAACTGCTCACAAGTATTTGGAACTTCCGGAGAGATAAAAATACCGGGAGAATTTGCTCCCTATTCTGGGTAAGAAAATCCTGTTTTGTTAAGAGGCAAGCTCAATTGAAAATTCAGAAATCACCTTTGAAATTCCCCATGTGCTATATTGAATAAGCACAGGAGATTTAGTGTTATCCAAGATATATGAATAAGTGTAAGTTTTGTTATAGCCGGGAAGAAGCTTCTCGGCAGAACCACTGCCGTAATACTCACTAAGTTCTGAGCCATCCTGATATGCTGTAATGTTCAAAGCAAAATGCATACTGGCAGAACTATCGCCTGTATTATCAAAGTTAAAATCAACATATAAATGGTTCCCATCTATGCGATGGTCCACATATTTAACCACTGCTTCGTCTAGAATTACAACTTTTGGATCAACATCATATGATTTGTCATTTGAAGAGTTGTTCTGTCCTTCGCTTTTAGCCTTTTCCGCAGCGACTTCCTGATAAATTCTTTCTCTTTCTTCTGCGGTTAACTCTTTACTATTCCCGCACCCACACAAGGCAAGCGCCATTATAAACACCAATAACAAAGCAATTGCTTTTTTCATTTCCGCCCCTCCATTTTCTAACTATATTTTTGTAGTTATTTTTGCACTATATGAGTATAATATACAAAAACTATTTCTGTCAATGTAAAATTGCACTATAATCGAGGTGAGTGTAATGGCAGAAGAAATAAAAATCAAAAAGAAAACCACCAAACGTGGGGATGATGGATACAAAATAGTATCTGTCCGCATGAAGGATGAGCTTATCGATAAGCTTGATAGACTGTCAGCAGACACTAATCGTTCCAGAAATGAGCTTATCAATATACTTTTGGAAGCATCTGTGGATATTGTAAAAGTCGAAGAGTAAAAGGGCGGTGATCCGCCCTTTTCTATTTGTATAACAAAAGCTCCCGATTACCAAATCGGGAGCTTTAAATGTCTTTATTTACAATGCTTTGCGGCTTACTTCATTGCCTCGGCGGTTGCAACAGCAACTGCAACAGTCGCACCGACCATGGGGTTGTTGCCCATGCCCAAAAATCCCATCATTTCCACATGAGCGGGAACGGAGGAGGAGCCTGCGAACTGAGCATCGCCGTGCATACGGCCCATGGTGTCGGTCAGGCCGTAGG
>CAZYTE010000066.1:0-8758 GCA_964649425.1 uncultured Oscillospiraceae bacterium | reverse complement strand
CAATAAGATCGCAGCCCTGGAGGCCGCAAAGAAAGCTGTCGAGTTGGAGCCGGACAATGAGGAATACCGTATGCTTCTCAGCCAGCTTCAGGGCGGCGGCGATTTCTATGATGGTTACAGTACCAGCTACAAGCACAGCCTTGGCTTTGGAGAAATGTGTCTGATGTGCGGGGCAAACCTATGTTTTATGCGTTTTTGCGGCTTCCCAATATGCTGCTGCATATAATGAAAAACCGATGCAGATTTTTGCATCGGTTTTAAATTTAACTATGGATATTTGCTTTTGACGGCGCCATGCTCCACAGCTCTGCGTAAAAGCATAAAAGCTGCGGGATGAGGAAAGGCTTATGTTAGTGCTGTCTGCCCCGGCACTTTTTATTGTAACTCAAACAGCCTTTTGATATAGCTGTCCGTATATTTGGATAATGCTGAAAAATCCATATGGCTCTTGTATATATCCTCAAGCTGATCGTGAAGAGCCTTTGCACTCCGCAGTTTGTCATATGCAAGCTCCATTGTCTTTTTTTCCAGCTTTTTGCCCTCTCTAATCTCTGCCCGACTACTCTGCAGCAGTTTCACATCGGCAAGATTATCGATGTGTACACTTTTTGCGTTTTCAAATTCCCAATCGCTGCCCAAAAGAGCGATGCCATGGGAGGGAATGAGCATTGCCTCGATTTCCCCGGGATCCAGAGGCGAAGGACAAATGATGATATCTGTGCCACGCTTCACAGCCTCCTGCGCGGCAAAGCTCAGTGCATAATCCAAAGCGTGGCAGGCAGAGTCAAACTGATACTTCAGTTTATATAACTTCTCGATCTGGCAATTCAGCCTGTAATCACCAAAGCAGGAAACAGCACTGATGAATCGGTATTGAATCCTGCCGTGTTCTCCGCTTCCGTGGCCCAAATTGCGGTTTATAATGCCGCTTACTCTGCGTCGGATGCCGCATAAAGCCGTATCGTTAAATAAATCAGGCAAACAGGCACTGTGAAGCTTTGCTGCGGCGGCGAGATAGCAGTAGGCTTTTTCGTACAGAAGTTTATACTCCTTGTTCAAGGCCCTGATTTTTTCTGCTTCTGCTACGGAAAAGGGCTTTTTCAGGTATTTACCAAGGTTGATGTAGTCTGAATTTACACCAAACAGATCAGGCTCGGTAACATGCGGGGCGGTGCCGTCCACCCAGGCTTCACCCAGGTCGGGTATGTAAACACCGTCCAAGGAATCGGGATCACCTGAGCAGAGAATGTATTCCGCATCCAGGCCTTTTTGCTCGGCTGCCTGGCCGATTTTGCGCATAAAGGTGGATTTGCCTGTGCCGGGGCCGGCTTTGATGATATGGAGTTTGCTGTCTTTATCGGGTGGAAACTGAGAATACAGAGAATGGAAGCCGTTTTTGCTGTTTGCTCCGAGAAAATAACATTTTTTCATGCTGCACCTCTTAAATCAGATGTTCCATACTATGTATATTTTCCCCGATTTGACATAAAATCAATCAAAGTATATAATGGCAAAAAATTGTTTTTTGGAGACAGATAGATGTTCAAATATATTCTGTTTGACTTTGACGGCACCATTTTTGATACCGTTGAGGGCATAACAAAGTGCGTGCGTTATGCAATAAACAAGTTTGGTCTTGATGCGGAGCTTGGCGAATTGAGGTGCTTTGCAGGCCCTCCTCTGGCAGAGAAATTTATGGAGGTTTTCTCCCTTAGCAGCGAGCAGGCTGTTAAAGCGGTGGAATACTACAGAGAGCGTTACAGGCCCATAGGAATTTATGAGTCTCAGCCCTTTCCCGGTGTAAAGGAACTCCTTGAAGGACTTAAAAAACTTGGGCTTCCGCTGGCGATCGCCACATCAAAACCCGAGGAGATGGCGAGAAAGCTTCTGCGGGAAAGCGGGCTTATCGATTATTTTGATGTTATCTGCGGTGCGCTTGATTCTGTCAACAATGCCAAATGGCAGATCGTTACAAGAGCAATGGATGAGCTTGGGGCATCAAAAGAGGAGTGTGTTCTTGTGGGTGACACAAAGTACGATGTGATCGGTGCACACAGGTGCGGAATCAAGTGCATTGGTGTTGAGTACGGCTATGCGGCTCCCGCTGAGCTGGAAGAGAACGATGCAGATTTTATAGTCAATGACACGCTTGAGCTTTTAAAGCTTCTGAGCAAATAAGTAAAACCCTGACACTGTGAATGTGTCAGGGTTTTAAATATCTATTATTATGCTCTGCAGGCCCTGCCTTTGGGCGTAAAGAAGTGTTTTCATGGTGCCGCCCGGACTGCCGTTGAAGCAGCCTAATATAAGATTTGAGTTATCCACCATGTACTTGTTGCGCTTCATCATGCAGTCCGCGCTGTATGCTATCTGCAATACTGTAAGCTTATCGCAGCGGTCGATCACATTGTTGTATCTGAGTCTCTGGGCGCTGTTCCATTTTTCCGGCTGATCGCCGCAGGGGATCGCAGCCTCCAGGCTTACATCGTTGTACTTCTCCTTCAAAGCAAGCACGGCTTCCGCAAAATACATATCGCAGCCTATGGCCATGCCGCAGATAAAATGCTTGCAGCCGGTGAGATAAATGCCTTCCAGTCTGGCAGCCAGTTCTTTTTTCAGCTTAATGCAGCGGGGGTCTTCCTCATTTAAGCCCCAGGGCAGCTTATTGGGCCTGTGGCCGGTAAAACAGCAGCTCAGCTCTTTTGGCGTTTCCATATCTTCACTTCCTTATCGGGTGTAATCTGATTCTACGCCATATCCTCAAACTTGTCAAAGTGTGATTTTGTATTATTCTGTTCAAATCTGTTGATCTGAATAAGCCGGTATACACTGAGGATAAAATTCAGAACTTCCGTAAAGTATATAATTGCGATATAAGCGGCAAGGGCGTATTTGGGCAGATAATACCATACAAGCAGCAGACCGATGGCGGCATCGACTATATTTATCCCCATGCTCCATACCTGCTGGCCCAGACCCTTCAGGCAGCCGTCAATGGTCATATCGGTATACATTATTGGGATAAGCGGAGCGAGAATACGGATATAAAAACCGGCCTCGCTGCTTTTATAAATTGTCACGCCCAGCATGTCGGCAAATATGAACATAAAGGCTGAGACAGATACAGAGAAAATCAGGCTCATGCGTACAAGGGCAGATACAGAGCGGGAGATTCCTTTTTTGTCGTTCTGCACCTGGGACTCTGTAAGCTCCGGTACAATAAGCTCGGAAAGTGAGGCCATTATGCATGAGGGAAACAGAATTATAGGCAGCACCATACCCTGAATGATTCCATAGCCTGACAGTGCCCCGTCTGCGGAATATCCGGCGGACTTCAGGCCTCGGGGAACCAAAAGATTCTGAAGTGTGGTAAGCGTGCTTCTTGCATAGGCTGACACTGCCAGAGGGACCGCGATTTTAAGCATTCTTGCGGTGAGTCTGTTGCCGGGGGAAGACCCCTCATAGTGAAGTCTGCGGTCAGTAAAGTAAGCAAAATACATCATTATCAGAGACAGTATGTCAGCAGCGAGTCTGCCCAGAGTGACAGCGGCACAGCTTTTTTCGATGTCTCCGGCAGGTGCCGATTTAAGAAACAGGGCCACAAGCACGATCCCGATTACTTGTTCAACCAGATGGATCAGCGTAGGCTTCCATACTCTGCCGTTGGCGGTAAAATATCCTGAGAGCACAGCGCAAAGTGAAATACAGGGCATGGAAAGGGCGGAGATACGCAGGCTCATCACTGTTCTTGCGTCACCTATCCACAAAAATCCCAAGGGCTCTGCCAGTGAATACATTATCACCAAAGCTGCAAAGCTGAATATGGAGCCGTATAAGAGGCAACGGTGAATTGCGGAGCTTATACTGCTGTTATTTTCATAACCAAGCTCTTCGGAGACAAGCCTTGTGGTGGCAAATCGTATGCCCGATATGGCAAAGGTTGCGCTAAGATTAGTGACCGACACCACAAGCTGATAAAGCCCTATGCCGGTAGAACCGATACGGCCAACCAGCCATACCTGAAAGGCCATGCCTATGCAGCTCATAAGCAGGGATGAAAGAGTCAGTAAAGCTGTATTATAAATCAATCTTTTTCGCTGCAATTGCATCACCACCTTCCAACAGGACATTCTTATGCAATGATCCGGAAGATGAGAATTATAAAAAATGGCGAAAAATGCATGATTATACTTTCAATGTTTTTCCGCTTGTGGTAGAATGATAAAAAAGAAAAGGGGAGGACTAAAGATGATCATTACATTGGGAAGACAGCACGGCAGCAATGGCCGAGAGATCGCCCGTATGCTTGCAGAGGAGCTGGGATATGCCTGCTATGATAAAGAGATAGTTGACCATGCCGCCGGCAGCTCCGAGTTCAGCAAGGAGATTTTTGACTCCTATGATGAGAAAAGGGTTTCTCCGTACATTGTTTCTACTCCCCATTACATAAATTTCCATGAGGGCTTCAGGCTGAATATGCAGGTTGCCAATGCGCAGTTTGATACTATCCGCGCTCTTGCGGATAAGGACAACTGCATTATTGTAGGCCGCTGTGCTGATTATGTGCTGAGAAACAGAGAGAATGTTGTCAAGGTATTTATTATGGCCGATCAGGATTTTCGTGTTGCAACTCTCTGCCAGAGAAAAGGCATTGGCGAGTCTCAGGCAAAGAAACTGCTGAAGGAAGTCGACAAGGACAGAAGCAGCTACTACAAGTACTACACCGATCAGATCTGGGGTGAGGCCGAGAATTATGACCTGTGCATCGATTCAGGCCGCATCGGCGTCAAGGGTGTTGTAAGAGTTATCAAGGCCTATATTGAGTCTTTGGAAAAATAAAACAAATATGCGAGGCGGCAAGTGAAGCTATTAGATTTTAAAAAACAGAATAGTCTGCTGATAGCGGCATTTGCCCTCAGCTTTTTCTCTGTCATTTTGCTTTATGCCGTTTTGGGTATAGCGCCGTTTGGTGACAAAATGCTTATACTTGCTGACTCGGAGTCACAGTATACCAGTTTTTGGAGCTACTTGAGAGAAGTCTTCCTCGGAAGGCAGGATCCGGTTTATGCCATGGAGAAGACCATTGGCGGAAATATCATTGGCTTGTTGGGCTACTATGCGGCAAGCCCTTTGAATTTCATCTTTCTTTTGTTTTCGCCGGAACATCAGCCCGTAGCGGTCAACCTTATTATTCTGCTTAAACTCAGCCTTTGCAGCCTTACCATGGCTGTGTATTTCAAGTACGACGGAGAACTTAAAAAGAGTTCACTGTTATTTACTACTGCATACGCGTTTTGTGCATACACAGTTTCTTACTGCTGGAGCGCAATGTGGATAGATGGTGTAGTTTTGCTGCCCCTGATTGCTGTGGGACTGCAGAAAATTGCTGCCGGTGAAAAGCCCTGGCTTTATATTCTGAGCCTGTGGCTTGGTATTATAAGCTGCTATTATATAGGCTATATACTATGTGCTTTTTCGGTGCTGTATTTTATCTATCTGCTCTATGTGGAGTACGGCGGCCTGAAAAAGCTTGCCGGCGCATCCGGCAGCTTTTTGCTGTCATCTCTGTGCGCCGGTGTGCTGTCGGCGTTCGTTCTGGTTCCGGTTTTGCTTGCGCAGACGGACAGTAAGCGCATACCCTTCTCTGGCCTTTTTACAAACTACACATACACAAGATCTCTCATGTTCCTTGAGATGATTTGTCCGGAACGAGCGGCAGAGTTTGATTCTCTTGTAAAGTATGTGCTTTTGGCAGCACTTGCAGTGGTATGCGTAATATGCTTTGCACTGCTTGTATTGCTTCGTGCGAAGAAAGTCTCGTGGAAGCTGAAGATCGTTGCCTTTGCTGCCGCGGCAGTTTTGCTGATTGCATACGGAGCGGTATTTGAAAGCTCAGAGCACTTCCTGCATAAGCTGCTGGTTGGCTTTACAAACTATGACGAAATGTTCGATGGCTTACCGGGCATTTATTCCGGGCTTCTTGTGCTGATACTGGCGCTTGCTTATTTTGTTATGCCGGAAATATCCGCGAGACGGAGAGTAGGCGCGGCCTTTTTCGTTGCCATGCTGCTTGTTTCCATGCGTTTTTATATCCCCAATCTTATGTGGCATGGTTTTACAGAGAATAATTGCTTTGGTTACAGATATTCTTTTGTCTTTTCGTTTTTCCTTATCTGTCTTGCAAAAGAGGCATTTGATAAGGGGAAATTCAGACCTGTTCATGCATTGCTTGCAATTGGCTTTACTGCAATGCTGGTCGCCATTGCGTATAACTCCCACCCAAAGCTTGCGGAAACCTGGCAGTATGTGCTTATCTCGTCTGTAATGGTTCTGCTGTGCACTGCCTTGCTTGCAATGAGCAAAGCAAAATTCAACAAAACAGCGGCAGCAGCAATTGCTGTTCTTCATTTTGCGTCTGTCCTTTATGTGCCCTATGTTTCGTGGTCCAATTATACGGAGGGAACTTCGTACAGTGCGTTCAGAAACAGGGCAGAAGTGTCTGCCGAGCTGACAGCTCAAATGAAGCAGGCAGACAGCGGGCTTTACAGAGCAAATGTGGACAGCCAAATCAACGCACCCATGATGTTCGGATTTAACGGAACAAGTCACTTCAGTTCAAATGAAGAGGGCTTTGTGGTAGACTTTATGCACAAGCTGGGTGTTTCCACTGCAGGCAGTATCTGGGCTGATGGAAATCTTGGCAGAACAAATGCGCTTATGAGCTTTTTGGGCGTGAAATATTATGCCGATGGCTCTGAACTTGAAGAATTTGAATTTGCCCTACCCATGGCTTTTCTTGCAGATGCAGAAGTTGTGAATGCGGAGCTTGACTCTGCCAATGCTTTTGAAAACCTTAATAAGCTTTTCTCGAATGTATATCCCAATGAAGAGAGTCAGGTATTTTCTCCTATCAAGGCAGAAAAAGAATATATTCATCTTCAGCAATTCTCTGATGACAGCTACATTGTGGAAGACGGCTTCGACGAAGGCGAGATTGTCTATTCATTTACCGCACAGTCCGCAGATCCCCTTTATTTTTACAGTGATGGCTGTGTAGGCAGGGGTGGCGAGCTTTACCTCAATGGTGAATACCTCGATGATTATTCCGTTTGCTATGGTTGGAGAATATTCGATTTGGGCAGTTATGCACCGGGTGAAGAAATACGGCTGAGTGTAAAGCTCCACAAGGATTCTGAGTTTGCAATTACAGATACAGGACGCTTTTGCCACGAGAGCATGGACAGTATCAGAGTGTATTACGAAGCTGTCACACAACAGAAATGCTTAAGCTACAGCGAAACAGATTCTGAAATCTTTACAGAACTGAACGCCGAAAAAGACGGGCAGTATCTGCTGTATACCGTCCCCTATGACAGTTCCTGGACGGTGTTGGTGGATGGTGAGCCAGTTGAAGCTGAAAAAGCGTTTGGTACACTACTTGCTGTTCCCATAGATTCCGGTGAGCATGTGGTCCATCTGCAGTATAAAGCAACAGGAATTGTGACCGGCATACTCATAAGTGCGGTAGGCTTGGTGTCCCTGCTGGCAGCTGTTTGCCTTGGTAAAAGAAAGAATAAATAAGAAAAACAGGCATCCACAAAATAGCGGATGCCTGTTTTTTATTTAATGTGCGAATTTATATAATCCTCCATTGAAATCAGCTTGAAGACAATGTCTCCTGCATTACCATAATTATAAGTAAATTGAAGCATTTCCAGGCTCTGTGCGTTATGCATAAGTTTAATGTGGGGTAATTCTACAACTTCAATTTCGGTTTTGCCTTCACTCAATTGCGAAATTATATGCTCTGTTCTGATTTGGTAGGCATTGTAAATGTTTAACTGACAGATGAACAATGCGCAGTAAACTGTTAAAGCTGCACATGATAGTATTGATGTAACAGCTTTATGAGATCGTGTTGGCAGGTCTGAAAAGCTTTCTTTAGCAAGCAGCAGGATAACGGCACTCAACAGTACATAGCTAACAGTCAAACATCTTGCACCGATAGGCTGGACAACGAGCAACTCGCCAAAGGAAATTGCGGCAGCTAATAATGGAATGATAATTGCTTGCCTACATTTCGTGCTGTACAGCATGAAGATCAGAACAATGGCAAGAAGTAATGCCAAGATCGTTGCAGCGACCAAGACTTTAGTTTCATAGGTGAGATAGTCCAGAATTTCAATTCTTGTGTTGGCAATGCAGATGAAAGCCACCAAAACAGTAAGGAAAGCGAGAATGACAGCACTGGGTTTTGTGCCGCTTCTCATCTGCTTTAAAAATAATAGAACGAGCAGTAATATCCAAAAAACATAAAGCCCACATAACACATGACAAATAAGAATCAGGTTTTGAGAAATGCAAGTTATCAGGCCCGGAACATCAAACACATTGACAGTACCGCGATACCAGCTCATTTTACTTGCAACTCCGGTAATTTTTGGAGCAAGGAACATTATTGCAGCGCCAATTAAAGAGCCGCTTAAATATGCAACGGATAAACCAAGTTTATTGCTTTTTCGCAGCACAGAAACTATAAAGACTGACACTGAAAAAAAGACACAAATAACAGTGATATTTTCGGCAAAGAGAGATTGTACGATTCCAAGCACAACTAATATATATATATATATATATTGGTCATGCTGCGAATATCAATAAGTAGCTTCAACGCAATTAGCATGAAAACGATGGGTGGCACATAATTATAAAATCCGTGTGCCCACTGATATCCCTGGGCATATATCTCTTTTCCGGG
>CAZYTE010000065.1:0-8915 GCA_964649425.1 uncultured Oscillospiraceae bacterium | reverse complement strand
GTCCACGCCGCAAGGGGTGAGAGTGTTGCAATCGGCCGTCTGGAGCGTTTTGTTGCTGACTGGCACGCTAAAAATTACCCTGAGCAGGTTCTGCCCACCGCAGAAAGCAACGGAATCCGGGTCGCTGTAATCGGCTCCGGCCCTGCAGGACTTGCCTGCGCCGGCGACCTTATCCAAATGGGCTATGATGTAACTATCTTTGAGAGCCTTCATAAACCAGGTGGTGTTCTGGCTTACGGTATTCCTGAGTTCCGTCTTCCCAAGAGCATTGTCGCGATGGAAGTTGCCGGCCTCGAAAAACGCGGTGTGAAAATTATAAGCAACGCCATTATCGGCTGCTCTCTGACTGTCGATGATCTCTTTGAGGATGGTTATGAAGCTGTATTTATCGGCACCGGTGCCGGTCTTCCACAGTTCATGAATATCCCCGGCGAGAATCTTCTGGGTGTTTACTCTGCCAATGAGTATCTGACCCGCATTAACCTGATGAAGGCATACCTGCCCAACTATGACACTCCCATTAAGGCCCCTAAAAAGGCTGTTATTGTTGGTGGCGGCAATGTCGCTATGGACGCTGCACGCTGCGCACGCCGTATGGGTGCTGATACCACCATCGTCTACCGCCGTTCCATGGATGAAATGCCTGCTCGCCGTGAAGAAATAGAGCATGCCATGGAGGAGGGTATCCACTTCAAGCTCCAGTGCAATCCCACCAGAGTCATAGGTGATGAAAATGACTATGTTACCGGCATTGAATGCATTGAAATGGAGCTTGGTGAGCCTGATGCATCCGGCCGCCGCCGCCCTGTTGTTAAGGCCGGTTCTGAGTTTGTGATAGAAGCCGATACTGTCATCATCGCGATCGGCACCAGACTCAACAAGCTTATCATGAACACCACTGAGGGTGTTGAAGCCAATGCTAAAGGTGGAATCGGCACTGACGAGGACGGTGTTACCAGCCGTGCCGGTGTATTCGCCGGCGGCGATGCCGTAACCGGTGCAGCAACCGTTATTCTTGCAATGGGCGCAGGCAAAAAGGCCGCTGCCGCAATTGACAAATATATCAAGGAAAAGAAATAATAAAAAGTGCACTTCTTATGAAGTGCACTTTTCATTTTAGTACATCTTTAATTATTCTCTCAGCGTTCTTGTAGGCAATCAATTCGATGTCACGCTCACTGAAGCCCTGTTTTCCAAGTTCATCCCACAGCAGACACATTTTATCCGGACCGCCCACCTCCAGTGTACCGCGTATCCCATCAAAATCTGTTCCAATTGCCACACATTCGATTCCACCGCAGTTGGCCATATATTTTGCGTGCTTTGCAATCAGATCTGAGGTGCTGACTTCGCAGTTAATATCTGAATTCAAGAATGCGGGACAGAAGTTTAATCCGGCTACGCCGCCTTTATCTGCAAGTGCTTTTATCATCTCATCTGTCAAGTTTCTTTGGTGTGGACTCAAGCTGCGGCAATTTGAATGTGATGCAATTACAGGTGCTTTACTTATATTCATTACATCCCAGAATCCACCGTCAGATAAATGGGATACATCCACAAGCATACCAAGCTCGTTCATTCTGCGTACTGCTTCTTTTCCAAAACCGGTAAGTCCAAGCTGCATTGCCCGTGGATCTGCGGAATTGGGATATCCGAAACAATTGGCAAAATTCCATGTCAGCGATATCAGCCTGACTCCCATGGTATAAAAATCTTCCAGCTTTTCAATGCTTCCGTTTACCGCTCTGCCGTCCTCCAAGGTCAAGAACGCAGATATTTTACCGGCTTTGTAATTCTCCTCGTATTCCGAATAAGAATTAGTAGGAGCAATTACACCCGGCCGCCTTTCTGCGGTATTGATAAGAAACTGTCTTAAAAGTTTTATAAAACTGTCATCATCATGCTCTTTTTCGCTGTCCGGAAGCATATAGACAGCAAAAAACTGAGCAGAGCACTCCCCTTTTTGAAGTTTTTCCAGACTTATCATGGACTTTTCAAGTCCCTCAAGAGAATCTTTATTCTGGAAATATGAGTTTAAAAGGGTGTCACAGTGAAAATCGATATATCTCATGGTGTTCTCCATTGGAAAAATCTTTGCATTGAATCATCTCTGAAAGCACTTTACAATTATTCGGAGGTGATGTAATGAAAGCTAAGCAAATAATCGTGAGGATGCTCTCAATGTGTCCGGAAGCGTGGTACATATTTATCAGAACTTTACAGCTGTGCTGTTTTCTCCACTTTTGTTCATATCTTCTGCTTTTGCAGTGGAATGGAAGCATGGCCGCAAACTATTCTCTTTATATGACTGCAATCAGTCTGCAGGAAACCGCGCAGGCTGTTTTACTTGTATCTGTTCTGCTTTCGGCTTTTATAGAAGACTACAAAAGCTGAAGCTCCAAAAACGCTTCCCTGTCCATAGTGGCATTCAGAATATCCAGCAGGGCATCTGCGGTAATATGCTCCGGCAGCTCCAGATGAGCAATCAGCTTTTTCCTCATTTCTCGGCTGCCGGGCTTCCCGCTGAAGCCTTTTGCATACATATCCGCCTTTGTGATTGCTTTTGGTCTCTCTGGAGCTTGTATATCATCTATTGTCGCGCCTGCTTTTATAAGGCAGTCAAGGAGCACCTGGGGGCTCATGCCCTCAACGCCCAGCTTTCCTTCCTTTGATGCCTTGTCCTTACGCCGTTCCTTACCGAAAACATCGGGAATATAGGCGTGTTTTACAAGCTTTGGGTCAACACATGATTTAATATAATTACGAATAACGAAGCCCGCACCGTCAGAATCGGTCAGTACGATCAAGCCTCTGACCTCTGCCATTGTCTGTAAAAGCTTCTGCTTCTGGCGGTCATTGAAAATGCCGAATCCGGATGTCTCAATTATCAAAGCGTCGACTACCTGACTCAGGCTGTTTTTATCATAGCGGCCCTCAACCACGATAACTTCTTTAACACTATGCACTTGTTTCACCTGCCGCAATGCGCAGTACGGCTTCCTTCATCAGTTCTCTGTCATTCAATCCACTGCTTTTGAGCCTGTAATCCGTTTCTGTGCAAATCTCAACAGAGCGTTTAAGCTGGGGCATAGTATAGCCTCTCGCGGCAGTCATAAGCTTTGCCGCAACAAATTCATATTTAAGCGCACAGGCTTCCATAATGTATTTTGTATCAAGGCCATTTTCTATTGCCAGTCTTGCAGCATACAGCTGTCGCATCTGCGTGCCAAGCATAGCCATCATAGGAACAACTTCCTGTTTTTTATCGGATAGCAATTCAGACAGCACGGCCATGGCGGAGTTGTATTTCTTTTGAGATATAAACTCGGTCATATCAAATATCTTGGCTTCCGGCACATGATTCGCAACCGCTTCAACATCAGAGATTGTGACTCTCTCCCCTTTTGCGTAGGCGGCCACTTTATCAATTTCAGGGATCAGTCCGCTCATGAGCTCTCCGCTGATAAACATAAGCCTCTGGGCCGCCTCGAGCTCCACAGACTTTCCCGCTGCGGAAAAACGGCGAATTATCCAATCCACAAGAGCGCCCTGGGACTGTTGAGTGAAATGCAGCTCACTGCCCTTTTCTCTGAGGGTTTTTACAATTTTTAGTCTGCCGTCCGGTTCATACTGAGAGCTTTGTACAAATGCGACGGTGCAATACTCCGGAATATCCACAAGAAGCTTAATATATTTATCCGGCTCAGGAAGATCGTTTAATGCAGCGTCTCTTATTTCAACGAAGCTGCGCTCTGTCATAAACGGCAGCGCGTCTATGGCATCCTGCAGCGACATCAGGTCCAGGGCTGTACCTTCTATACGCTTAAAGCTGAAGCTGTCTTCTCCTTCCGGAAGGCAGCATTTTTTGAGTTCAGTCAAAAACTGCTCTCTTAAATAATCCTCAGGTCCCCAGAGAAAATACAGCCTTTCAGGCCCAGATTCCCTGAGCTTCCTGACTTCAGCCTTGTAATTGAGTTTTTCTTCGTTTTTAGTATTCTTCTTAGCCATAAATTATCCCAGCCGAATTTCAATATTTCCGTTCAAGTCGGTTCTCAGAACATTATAACCATAAGCGTCAAGCCGCGCAAGGGTTTCATAGGTAGGGTGACCATAGCTGTTGTAGCCAACGCTTATTATAGCTGTTTCTCCATTTATATACTTCAGAAAATCTCCACAGCTTGAATATCTTGAGCCGTGGTGTCCTGCTATGAGCAATTCTACATCTTTTATTTCTCCGTCAGACACCAGTCTTCTTTCCACGCTGCTTGACGCATCACCTGTCAGCAGCATATCGTAATCACCGGAACTCACCTGAACGATGAGGCCTCTTTCATTTATATCGCCAACATTCTGCGGCTGCCACAGCAGTATACCAAGTTCACCCAGCTGCATTGAGTCCTTTTCAGACACATAGTAAAGCTCCGTTCCCTGCCGTTGCGCAGCACTTAGCACCTTATCCAGAATGCCGTCATCATCATTTGGATTTTCAGGCATTATTATCTTTCTGACTGTGCACATTTCCATAAGAGCTTCAACACCGTTGGCGTGGTCGGAGTGAAGATGCGTAAGTATGAGCAGGTCAATATCCTTTCTGCCGCAGGAGCTGAGATAGGCACCAACAGTTTCACCCGCATTATCCAGACTGCCAATTCCACCGCAGTCAATGAGAACCGTATTCTCGCCTGACATTACGCTTATGCTCTGTCCCTGACCAACATCAATGGCGGTATACACAGCATCAGCGCTGTTATAGCTATGCCGTGTAATGGCAGAGAAAGAATACAAAAGGGCCGCGGATATACAAACAGGTATGAGCATTTTCTGTACAGCCGACAGCTTGCTCAAAAGGCATATAAACAGCACAACATAGCTGAGAACAAGCCAAACGACGGCTGCACAATTTACAAGGTAAACTGTTGAAAAAGATATGGCAGATATAAGTTCCGCAACTAATAAAACATACCTGATCGGCCAGGAAATGAGCCAAGCGAGGGCCATACCGAATTCAATTGATATAAGTGCAACAGCACAGGCTGCATATGAGCCAATAAAGCAAATTGAAACCGCCCACAATGCCAGCACATTGCTGAGTACGGACAGCACATTGACCGTTCCAAAATGAATTGCCACAAGAGGTACTGTAAATATCATACCGGCAGTAGATGTCCCGGCGGTTTCGGCGACTTTTCTAACGCACCTCGAATCCTTTACGGGAAGCACAGAGCAAATTACATCTGAAAACTTTTTCGAATATGCAAGGATGCCCGCCATTGCGGCGAAAGACAGCTGCAGACTTATACTTGCACAAGAGAATGGATTAACTGCCAGAATAAGCGAAAGGGCAAATGATATTGTTGTAAGGCTGTCGTTTTCCCTCCTGAGCACAGGCGCGAGCATAAAAACGCTCTGCATTATCCCTGCTCTCACAGCGGAAGGGCTGGCACCTGACACAAACACAAATATCCATATCAACACAATACAGAGTACGGCAGATTTCCTTCCTTTTCCAAGGATTATTTGGAGAAACGCAAGCAAATACGCTATATGCATTCCGGAAACCGCAACCACATGAGACAAGCCGGCTCTTGTGAGACTGTTATACTGTCCCGGAACATCATATAACTCTGTCTTATTGCCCAACATCAGGGATTTAACAAAAGGCCCTGTGTCCTCGGGGAATATTCTGGATATATGCTCAGTTACTTTCCTGTTAAAGATTTGGGGTAAAACAGATAAATCAAAAACAGTTTTATCAATTACCGCATCAGACCTTGTATTGATTATGAAATAGATATCCTTTGAGAAGTAGTTATCATACGCTTCACCGTACCTTATACCGGCCGAACTCAGCTTGCCTTTGAAGCTGAGCCTGTCACCGGGTTCAGCATTTGCCAGAGCCATGGAATTATCGTATAGTATCGCCTTAAATTCCGGTAATCCCTCGGTTTTCAGTTTAATCTCCGCTCTGCAGTAATCATCATAACTAAGCGGATAACTGATAAGCTTTGCATTGATGTCCAAAGTCAGACCGGCAAGCTTTTCGACTTTGACCACCGTATTCTGATAGTGGGCATAAAACACGCCAAAGCCCAGTGCCAAGGCAAAAACAGAGATGGTAATTCCTCTCAAGAATTTTGAAGGTCTGACAACAAAATACACTCCAAGCAGAATCAGCACAGCCGAAAAGAATGGGAGAACAGCAGCAGGCAATATATAGTTTGATGCAAAAATTGCCGCTGAAAATGAAAAACACGCTATTGCCAGCTTGCGCATATTGCTGCCCTCCCATTCTAAAAAAGCTGCCTCGGTGAAAGGCTCACTGAGGCAGCTATTATATTATAGTTATTAGATGATCTTCTCGCTGAGCTTTACACCGCCCAGAATATGGAAATGCAGGTGCATGACAGTCTGACCGCCATCTTCACCGCAGTTATTGATAACACGGTATCCATTGTCCAGACCCTCTGCATCGGCAATTCTGGCAATCGCCTCAAAGCACTTTGCAACATAAACAGAGTTCTCCTCGTTTACGGCCTTTACGCAGCAGATATGCTTCTTGGGAATAACCAGAATATGAACGGGAGCCTGAGGATTAATGTCGCGGAAAGCAAAAACATACTCGTCCTCGTATACCTTGGTGCTGGGAATATCGCCTGCGATAATCTTGCAGAACAGGCAGTTTTCATTGGTGCAGCAAGCGCTCATTGGAATGCTCCTTTCTATATATCAGACCTTCTCAGACACAAATGCCTCAACAGCAGCAAGGGCTTCATCGAGCTTGCTTACATCGTTGCCGCCGCCCATGGCAGAGTCAGGCTTACCGCCACCCTTGCCGCCGGCAATTGCAGTGATGTGCTTGATGATATCGCCCGCACGAATGCCCTTTGCAACGGAATCCTTGCCGCAGACACACTGGAAGGTGATCTTCTCGCCGTTAACAGAGGAAACAACTGCGACAACCGCGCTGTCCTTATCGCGCAGAACATCACCCAGATTACGCAGAGAATTTGCATCAGCATCGGTCAGCTTTGCAGTGACAATATGCAAACCGCCAATTTCCTTTGCCTTCTTCAGCATATCGTCAGCGCCGCCGGCAGATTCCTTTGCCTTAAACTGCTCGATCTGGCGCTTAGCTTCCTTCAGTTCGGCAGCCTGCTGCTCCACTCTGCTGACAGCGTCGGCTGCATTTGCCTTAAACATGGAACCAATTGTATTGAGGGTGCTGATGTTCTCGTTAAGAATCTCAATAGTCTTAAGGCCGGTGGCAGCCTCAATACGGCGAACGCCGGAAGCAACGGAACCCTCGGAAATAATATGGAAAGCGCCTGCTTTTGCAGTATTTTCAAGGTGAGTACCGCCGCAGAGCTCCACGGTAAAGCCGCCCATGTCAACAACACGGACAACATCACCGTACTTTTCACCAAAGAGTGCAGTAGCGCCGGTCTTCTTTGCTTCTTCTATGGGCATCTCATTTACATCAATGTTGTAACCGGTGAGTATAGCTTCATTGACAATTGCCTCAACTTCCTTCAGCTGCTCGGCAGTAAGCGCAGAGAAATGAGTAAAGTCAAAGCGCAGGAAGTCGGGTTCAACAAGAGAGCCTGCCTGATGAACATGCTCACCCAGAACATTGCGGAGAGCTCTGTGCATCATGTGGGTTGCGCTATGAGCGCGGGCAATTGCGTTTCTGCGCTTCTGGCAGTAGCTCACCTGAACAGTGTCACCCAGCTTCAGGCTGCCGTTTTCCAGAACACCGTAGTGCATGTACTTGCCGCCCTTGTTCTTCTGGACATTGTTGACCTTGAATTTGCCCTCTCCCTTAATGCTGCCGTGGTCGGCAACCTGGCCGCCCATTTCAGCGTACATGCTGGTTCTGTCGAGAACAACGATAGCCTCGGTGCCGGGAACGATCTCATCTCTGAATTCTCCGTCAGCAACAATTGCAAGCACCTTAGCCTCAACGGTCTGCCGGGTGTAGCCCTCAAAAACAGTTTCAGGCATTTCTTTGCCGAACTCAATACCGGACCAGCCCAGATCTCCCAAAGCTGCTCTTGCATCGCGGGCACGCTTGCGCTGTTCTTCCATGAGAGCCTTGAACTCAGCCTCATCGACCTTCATGCCCTCATCGTCGCACATCTCAATTGTCAGGTCGATGGGGAAACCATAGGTATCGTAAAGCTTGAATGCATCAGCACCGGAGAAAACAGTCTTTTCAGCTGCCTTATGCTCGGCAAGGCACTCAGTAAAGATCTTCATACCGGCGTCAATAGTCTTGGCAAAATTCTCTTCCTCGGTCTTTACAATGCGGGTTATATAATCCTTGCGCTCCTCAACCTCGGGGTACTGACCCTTATTCTCCTGAACAACTGTATCAATAACCTTGTAGAGGAAGGGTTCGTTGACGCCAAGCAGCTTGCCGTGGCGGGCAGCGCGGCGCAGCAGGCGGCGCAGAACATAGCCGCGGCCCTCGTTGGAGGGCTGAACGCCATCGCAGATCATGAAGGTAGAGCTGCGGATATGGTCAGTGATAACACGCAGAGAAACATCCATGCGCTGGCTCTTGCCATAATAAGCACCGGTGAGCTCACTGACCTTATTGGTGATGTTCATAACAGTGTCAACATCAAACAGGGAGTTTACTCCCTGACAGACAACGGCCAGACGCTCCAGACCCATGCCGGTGTCGATATTCTTCTGGACCAGCTCGGTGTAGTTGCCGTTGCCGTCATTGTCGAACTGGGAGAAAACGTTGTTCCAGACCTCCATATAGCGGTCACAGTCACAGCCGGGACGGCAGTCGGGCTTGCCGCAGCCGTATTCTTCGCCGCGGTCGTAATGGATCTCAGAGCAAGGACCACAAGGACCTGCGCCGTGCTCCCAGAAATTGTCCTTCTTGCCCAGACGGGTCATGCGCT
>CAZYTE010000064.1:0-8919 GCA_964649425.1 uncultured Oscillospiraceae bacterium | reverse complement strand
ACTATATAGATGGTGTGTGCAGCTACTGCCAGCATCTGCAGGTCATTGGACAGGGCGAGTGCGGGGAGAGTGTGGAATGGCTTCTGACCGGTGACGGAGTTCTTGCAATCACCGGCAGCGGAGCCATGGCAGATTACAGCGATTACACTGCTGCTCCCTGGTATGGCTATAGAAGCTATGTTGAGACAGTTGTGATTGCCGAAGGTGTAAGCACTGTCGGTGAGAATGCATTTTATAGCTGCTATAACATGCAGAGCGTCAGCATTCCCAAGTCTGTTTCAAGTATCGGAGCACAGAGCTTCATGTATTGCTCTTCTCTGGAGGAGATAAGCTTTGCCCACGGAAAGACCGATGCACTCAGCATTGGCGATGATGCTTTCTATGCAGACAGCTATAATGACTGCATTGCATACATTCGTGTGGACGATATTACCGATATGAATCCTGCCATTGCCGACTATAATTGGTCAGGCGATGGTCGAAGCCTGCCCTATGGCACCGTTGACAATGTAAGCTGGTATCTGGAAGACGGCACCGTTTATGTCAATGGCAGCGGCGAGCTCCACGATAATCCCTGGGATGCTTTCTATGAGCATGTTGAAGTGATCCACTTTGCCGAGGGAATCAGCCATGTAGAGGGAGACTTCATGCTCTGTGACAATCTCCGCGAGGTTCATTTCCACAGCACCGAAGCTGTCGGATACGATTTCTGGAGAATCTGGGGACCCAGTGGTACCGTATTCTACTTCGGCGCTGCAAACAAGTCCTGGTTTGACGTGATAAATGCCGGTCAGAATTATGACATGAAGTGGCGTCTTGAAGGCAGCACCGATGCCGGCGACAGCCTGCAGAAAATCCTCAGCACCTACACAGGCACAGATAATATCACAATCAATGTGGAAGAGGACGTTGAAGTCGACGGCAATCTGACCGTGCCTGAGAAGATCACGCTTTCGATCGGTCCCGGAATTAACCTTGAGGTAAACGGTGATATTAATGTATATGGTTCAATAAACGGCAGCTGGTACTATGTGGATAATCCCAGCACCCGGGAGATAACAGCCAATAACATCACTGTATACGGCTCGTTCAGAAACGGACAGGAAAGCAGCCTCAAGGCTGAGAATATTACCGTAAACGGAAGCTACTCAAATTCAGGCACAACCGAGGTAAAGAACCTTGTTGTGAACGAATACCTGTATGTGCATGACGGAACCGTAATTACTGAGAACTTCAGATACGGCAGCAATGCATGGATAGATATGTACGGCGGCAAACTGGATGTCAGCGGTGCTGTGACGGCTCCCGCCAACAGGCTAATTAGCGTTTACAGCAGCTATGAGGAGTACTCAGACCTGTCCAATGCTGCCAGCGAGAATCTCTGGCCCTACATAGAATATTATGATCTGAAGCTTGAAAACAGCGATGAGCTGGCAGCAGCCATGGCTCTGCCCGTGGCAAGGCTGTATGCAAGTATCAGCAGTGACATTGCTATTACCGAGGACCTGACTATTCCCAAAAACTTCTATCTCACCATAAATGAGAACTATGTTGCAGGTCAGGCTGAGGCTGTTGGCTCAATTATTGTTCCTGCCGGTCTGCAGCTGACCAATAACGGCAGTATTACCCTTTATGGCAGAATAAAGCTCTCTGACGGTGCGGCATTCCGCAATAACAGCGGCATACAGCTGGCGGGCGGCTATGTTGAAGCAAGCGGCATTGCCAGCATAAGCTATGGCACTTCAGCTTATGTAAGTACTTATTGGATGGAAAGCTCCTATCCTGAAGCAAAGCACCTGCAGAACCTTGTCCGCTGCGGCATGGAACGGTTGGAATTCCGTGAAGACTATGTAATTGATGCTGACATTGAACTGCCAGAGAATGGATATTTCGTGATTGATGAAGGTGTCGAAGTTGTCATAGCAGAAAATGCAGGACTTGCAATCAATTACAATCCCAAAAACGGATACAATGCACCTACTGTTTATGGCAGCCTGATTATCAACGGCAGCTATGACGGTCCTAATATTCATGTCCTTAAAGAGAGCGGCAATGTGGGACCCGATAACAAGGTGCAGACCATCAGAGACTATGGGCAATTCAAGGAAGTGAATGTCAAGAAGGCCAAAGCCACTTCTCTCACGCTGCTGGATGCCTTCGGTCAGCCCCTCAGCAACGGCGGCAAGATAGCTTTGGACATGGCAAAGCAGCCCTCCTACGATCTGGGCGTAAGTGTTGCCCCTGCAGATGCCTCCAAGATCGTCACCTGGAAGTCCAGCTCCACTGCCATCGCAACCGTTGACGCAGGCGGCAATGTTACATTCCTTAAGCCCGGCACTGTAACCATCACCGCAACTACAAAGGATGGCAGCAACAAGTCTGCAAATGTGGTCTTTAATGTCAGCTTCAACGGCTTTGGCGCCACCGAGAGGTTCACCGCCGCAATTGCCGCGGAAAGTCTGAACTACCTGCAGCCCACCTCCATCGGTCTGCAGCTTGGCGACAGCGCAGCTCTCAGCGTCTTCGGCACTGACAAGACCAAAGCTCTGGACAACAGCCTCTTTGAATTCACCAGCAGCAACACTAATTTCGTTACCGTAGATGAATCCGGCACCGTCACCGCCGTAAAGGCCGGCGGCAGCGCAGTAATAAGTGCTGCATTAGCAGGAGACCCCCTGAAGCGTGTGGCAAAAGTCACCGTCAAGACCATTCCCGCTCAGGTCAGATCTGTGGACATTCTGCCCGCAGATGAAAATGAGGCATTCCACGGCGTAGACGCAAACGGTGATCTCAGCGCAGAAAGCGGTCTGGAAGCCGTAAGCTACGCAATATATGTGGATAAGGGTGAAGCCCAGAGCTTTAACATCAGACCCGAAGCAATAGGACCTGACGGAAACGTGATGAGCAGCACCAGGGGCCTGTTCACATGGGCAAGCTCCGCCAGCGGAGTTGCAACGGTTAAGGAAAATGCAGACGGAACCGTCACCATCACCACGAAGAAGAATGCAGACGGAGCCTGCACCATTACCGCTACCAGCAAGGATGCTGCCAAGGCAAAGGGCTATATCTCCGTCTATGTGATGGACAAGACTCCCAGACTGCAGGCAAACAGTGTCACCGTGGACAGCCAGAAGGTCAACCTGTCAGAGCTGGCTCTGGTGGCAAGCTACAAGAATGCCATCACCGCTGTCAGTTTCTATGATGATGGCTACAACAAGACCGGCAAGAACTACGAGGAGCAGACCGACAGAATCAAGGTGGTCTATGATGCGGAAAATGAGAGCATCGCATTCTCCTCCAATACCTGGCTGAAGAACCAGACCATCAAGGGTCAGCTTCTCATAGAGACTGAGGCCGGCGACTACCGGATGAACATGAATGTGGTCATCAAGAACGCCGCCCCCACGGTTACCATAAAGCAGAATCATAAGTTCAACCTCTTCTATCTGGACAGCAGTGCGGAACTGAGCTTCACTGTAAATAACGAAGTTGTGAACAATGTGGAGCTTGTATCCGAGGCCTTCGAGGGTATTTGGGAGAACGATGTTCTCACTGTGAGCTACATTTCACGGACTCCCTCTGCGAAGCCCAACACCAAACTGACCATGAAGATCAGTCTGGAGGGCTGGGCCTACCCTGTGGAGAAGACAGTTACTCTCGGTACTGTCAATACTAAGCCCAGCCTGAAGCTGAGCGTAAGCTCCGTAACAGTCAACCCCAATCTGGGCGACGAGGTTCTGAGCATGCAGGTGTATGACAATACGGCCAAGGCATACATGGACCTGAGCACAGTAAGCGTACAGAGATCCTACAACCAGTACATCGGCGCGTTCCATACAGAGATAAGAGATGAGTTCATCGATCTGCATCTGACAGCAGAAGAGATGAGGCTGATGAAGTCCTGCAAGCACAATTTTGAGCTTAAGGATGAAAACTGGGCCTATCCTGTAACTGTCAGCTTCAGCCTGAACATCAACAATACGCTCCCCGTTCTCAAGCCCGCAGCAAGCAGCCTGACTCTCAACAGCCTGCTGTCCACGGCAGAGGTAAGCACTGCGTACAGCCTGAATATGGGCAATGCGGATACCGGCTCGATAGCAGCAACTGAAATTAACTGCGTAAAGCCCACAGCCGAAAGCGACAAGCTGAGAGTTTGGCTTGAAGGCGGAGAGATCAAAGCAAAGATCCTTGACAGCAGTATCAAGGCTGCAAGCTACAGCTACAGCTTTAAGCCTGTCTACATCAATGACAGCGGCGAGAGCATAGAGCTGAAGGAAGTGAGGCTCACCGTAAGAGTGGTCAACACTCTTCCCACGGCAAAGCTGAGCAAGACAAGTCTCACACTGAACCATATCTTCTCCATGGTCATCGACGAGACCACGGTTGTGGCAAGCGGTACGGCGATGGGTGAATATGCGGTTGTTGGTGTGGTCTCCAGGGCTGCAGAAGGCAGTGCGGCAAGAGCTGAGGCAGATAAGATCAGCTTCAGCCTGGATGGCGGCAGAATTGTGGCAAGCCACAGCGAGGGCAATGCCCCCAAGGCCGGCAGCTACAGTTATGCAGTCAAGGTAGTCTGCCGCAGCGGCGCAGATGAGGTAGAGCTTAAAGACCTGAGCCTTAGCGTAAGAGTGGTCAACAATCCGCCCAGGCTAGCTCTCAAAGCTGCAACTATAAGCTTGAACGCAGATGCAAATATTGCCGGACGCGAGACAGCCGAGGTGAATGTGAAGAGCAACACCAAGGGCTACAGCGCAGCGATCTATGACTGGAAAGCAGCAGACAGCAATGCAGTTTTGAAGGCAGAAGCAGAGAAACTGAAAGTAGTTGATCTTGGAGATGGCAAGCTTGGCTTTGCGCTGGATGCGAATGATCTGCCCGAGAACGGCAGCTATAAGTTCAATATCTATTACACCGTATGCGATGATGCAACAGGCGAAGTGAGACACTTCTCCAATGCACCTCTGACCCTGACAGTAAAGGTGTACACGAACGCAAAGTACAGCGCAAGTGTCAGTGCAAGCGGCAAGCTGGATGCAGTACAGCGAGAAGACAGCTGCATAAGCTACACCCTCACAAAGCTGAACAATGTTCAGGGCAATGTGAAGGCTGTGGAGCTGACAGGTGCAGACGCAGAGCTGTTTAAGCTTGAAATGGCGGAACCCAATGCAAAGGGTCAGCCGGTAGTAAGGCTTAGCCTGAGCGAGGACGCAGAATACTCCACTATGCTCAGCTATAAGGTCCAGCTCAGGTACATTCTGGACAGCGGCATAGAGGTATACAGCAATGTGCTGAGCGTTAAAGTGAGCAACACAGCCATCAAGCTGAAGGCCAACCCCTCAAGCCAGATTTTCTACCAGAGCCAGAGCAGAACCAGAGTGGTCAGATACACTGTGGAGCTCACCGGCCCTGTGGGAGCGAAGATAAGCGATGTAAGCGTAGGCTCTGTGGGTCTGCTGCAGCGCTCGCTGGTGAATGAGAACACCAACATAACGATGAGTGTTTCCGAAGACGGAAAGAGTGTGGTCGTGTATGTAACTCTCAAGGATACCAGCGCCCTTGCAGCCAATAAGACCTATACTCTGCCTCTGCTTGTAACGGCGGAGGGTCAGGCCACCAATGCGGCAGCCGCAAAGATAAACCTCAGCCTGCAGCTTAAAAAGTAAATCCAAATTGTTAAGCCCCGCAGCTTATGCTGCGGGGCTTTGAAACTATTGAAAAGAAAATAAAAACTATGTTGTTCTTTGGAATAACTGCCCCCCGGCATGTTAAAAGCAGACACTCACAAAAAGTGTGGGTATCTGCTTTTGCTTGATAGATGCAAGGCTTTAATTATTCATCTTCGTCTATGGTGGAGACCTTGTTGGTTATCTCCTCCAGAACATCGAGGACGATGCGTACTGTGTCCAGCGATGTAAATGTGGTCACGCCGTTTTCTACCGCACAGCGGCGCATTTTGGCGCCGTTTATGTAGTGCACGCCCGAGAGAATCGCTCTGGTGTTGATTATATAGCTGACATATCCCGAGCGGATGGAGTCCAGGCTTGCCTCGCTGCCCTCACTGAGGTTTTTCAGCTTTCTCACTCTGATGCCGTGGGCTTTCAGGTACTCGGCAGTGCAGGTGGTAGCTTCAATGTTGAAGCCCATGTCGTAGAAACGCTTCACCAGCGGCAGGGTCTCGGCCTTGTCCTCATCTGCCACAGTGACAAGCACGGTGCCGTAGTTCTGCAGATTTATGCCCGCTGCCTGCAGAGCCTTGTACATGGCCCAGTGGAGGGTCTTGTCATAGCCGATGGCCTCGCCGGTGGACTTCATCTCGGGGGATAGATAGGTGTCCATTCCGTGGAGCTTGGAGAAAGAGAATACCGGCACCTTCACATAGCGGCGCTTGCGTTCGTTGGGATAGAGGGTGAAGATGCCCTGCTCCTTTAAGCTCTTGCCAAGAATGACCTCAGTGGCGATGTCAGCCAGAGAGTAACCGGTGGCCTTTGAGAGGAAGGGTACGGTACGGGAGGAGCGTGGGTTAACCTCAATGATGAACACATTCTCGTCCTTATCCACGATGAACTGGATATTATACAAGCCCACAATGCCTATGCCCAGACCAAGCTTTTTGGTATAGCCCAGGATGGTGCCCTTGACCTTATCAGAAACGGAGAAGGTGGGATAAACGCTGATAGAGTCGCCGGAGTGAACGCCGGTGCGCTCAACAAGCTCCATTATGCCTGCAACAAAAACATTCTGCCCGTCGCAGATGGCGTCAACCTCCAGCTCCTTGCCGGTAATGTACTTATCCACAAGAACAGGTCTGTCCTCATCCACCTCAACGGCGGTTTTCAGGTAGTGGCGCAGCATTTCCTCATTGGCAACGATCTCCATTGCCCTGCCGCCCAGAACAAAGCTGGGGCGAACCAGAACAGGGTAGCCGATGCGCTCTGCGGCCTTTACACCATCCTCAATATTGGTGACGGCTGTGCCCTTGGGCTGGGGAATGTCCAGGTCCTTTAACAGCTTTTCAAAGGCATCCCGGTTTTCTGCCCTGTCAATGGCCTGCACATCGGTGCCAATGACCTTCGCACCCCGCTTATAAAGCGGCTCTGCCAGATTGATGGCGGTCTGGCCGCCAAGGGAACAGATTATCTCGTCTGCGCCTTCAAAGTGGAGTATTTCCTCCACATCCTCAGCGGTAAGGGGCTCGAAATACAGCTTGTCGGCAGTGGTGTAGTCGGTGGAAACGGTTTCGGGGTTGTTATTGATGATGATGGCCTCAAAGCCGGATTTCTTGATGGTTTGCACAGCGTGGACTGTTGAATAGTCAAATTCCACACCCTGACCTATGCGGATGGGGCCTGCGCCCAGAACAAGCTTTTTGGGCTTGTCAGTGACGATGGACCGGTTCTCGCCCTGATAGCTGGAGTAGAAATAGGGGATATACGCCCCGGTGTGGCAGGTATCCACCATTTTGTATACGGGGCGGATGTTTGCTTCATGCCGCTGCTGTGCAACTTTGTCCTCGGTAGTACCCCAAAGCTTCGCAATGTATCTGTCGGAAAAGCCCAATTTCTTTGCTCCCATGAGGGCGGCATCGCTTCTGTCCGCAAGCAGGACTTTTTCATAGTCCGTAATCTTCTTCACAGATTCAAGGAACAGGGGTGTGATCTTTGTTACTTCGTGGAGCTTGTCCACGCTCTCACCACGGCGGAGAAGCTCAGCCACGGCAAATATATTGTCATCCCTGAAGTCTCTGAGGTACTCATACAGCTCCCCACTGCCAGGCGTGTCAAACTTGGGCATGTGCAGGTGGTACACCCCGGTCTCAAGGGAGCGGACGGATTTGAGCATACATTCTTCCAAACTGGAACCGATGCCCATAACCTCTCCTGTGGCCTTCATCTGGGTACCCAGCTTGTTGGAGGCGGAGGTGAATTTGTCAAAGGGGAAGCGGGGGAACTTGGCAACAACATAGTCAAGGCTCGGCTCAAAGGCGGCATTGGTGTTGGCGATGCTAATCTCCTCCAAAGTCATGCCTACGGCGATTTTGGCAGTTACCCTTGCAATGGGGTAGCCCGATGCCTTGGAGGCAAGAGCCGAAGAACGGGACACACGGGGGTTTACTTCAATAAGGTAGTATTCGCCGGAACAGGGATTCAGAGCGAACTGCACATTGCAGCCGCCCTCGATTTTCAGGGCTTTGATTATCTTTATGGCGCTGTCATTCAGCATCTTGAGGTCGTGCTCATTGAGACTCATGATGGGGGCCACAACCATGGAGTCACCTGTGTGAACGCCAACGGGATCAATGTTCTCCATGCCGCAGATTGTAATGGCGTGGTCAGAACCATCCCGCATGACTTCAAACTCGATCTCCTTGTATCCCTTCACACTCTTTTCGATCAGCACCTGATGGACAGGAGAGAGCTTGAAGGCGTTTGAGCCTATCTCAATAAGCTCCGCCTCATTGTTGGCAAAACCGCCGCCGGTACCGCCGAGGGTGAATGCAGGACGCAGGACTACCGGGTAGCCGATGCGATTTGCTGCAGCCTTGGCTTCCTCCAGATCATAGGTTATCTCCGAGGGAATGACCGGCTCGCCGATCTGCTGGCACAGCTCTTTGAAAAGCTCACGGTCCTCGGCCCGCTCAATGCTCTCGCCGGGGGTACCCAGAAGCTGAGTTTGGCACTCGCGCAGAATGCCCTTTTTCTCAAGCTGCATGGCAAGGTTCAGGCCGGTCTGGCCGCCGATGCCGGGGATAATGGCATCGGGCCGCTCACGGCGCAGGATCCTGGCCACATATTCAAGGGTCAGCGGTTCCATGTATACCTTATGGGCAATGGAGGTATCGGTCATTATGGTGGCGGGGTTGGAGTTTACCAGAACTACCTCGTAGCCCTCTTCCTTCAGGGCAAGGCAGGCCTGGGTGCC
>CAZYTE010000063.1:0-8996 GCA_964649425.1 uncultured Oscillospiraceae bacterium | reverse complement strand
TTATTTAGTTGCGATATAGACCAGCTTGTTGCCCATGGCCTCAATAGCCTTGGCCAGCTCATCACTCTGCACCCAGACAGTAGCGGTGTTGTCATTGGGGTGGATGCCCATGCGGCCGCCCTTCAGCTTCTTGTCAAAGGCAACGGTGACCTCGTGGTTCGCGTCATTGATAACGCCCAGAGGAGATACGCAGCCCTGCACCACATTCAGGTATTTTTCCAGTCTCTCAGCGGAGGCAAAGCTGAGCTTTGTGCTCTGCAGCTGGGCAGACAGCTCCGCCAGATCCACCTGAGCCTCCTCAGGGCAGACCACCAGATAGTGCTTCTTGCCGTTCTTATCTCTCAGGAAAAGATTTTTGCAAACATCGCCCTTGGCGGTGATGCCGGCCTTGTCCATATCTTCCATATTATATACGGCCTCGTGCTCCAGCATTTCATAGGCTATGCCCTTATTCTCCAGCCACTCAAGGGCGTTTTTCTTGTTGTTTTCCATAATTACAATAGTATACTCCTTAAAACATTGAAGAGTCGCGGATAATGGTCTTGGTGTACTCGATGAACTTGGATGCCGCCGGGGTCAGCTTGGTGTCCGCGGGGAAGCTGAGGCCGAACTCGCAGGTGCGGGGAGGATCAAGGGGCAGGATCTTCACATTGCCGGTGTGGCCGCGGGTGACCAGCTCATTGGTGATGGAAATGCCCACGCCCTGCTCCACCAGAGCCATGGTGCTGTGGAAGTGGACGGTGGAGAACTGGAACTTCAGCTTCCTGTTGCCGAAGAGGTTCTCAACATCCGCGTCGTTGCCGCCGTCGGGCATAATGATGGTCTCATTCTCCAGATCCTCAAGGCGGACCTGACCCTTCTCAGCCAGAGCATGGTTTGCGGGCACAACGACCACCATAGGCACGTTCTTCAGGGGGATCCAGTGGTACTTGATGGAGGGCATATAGCTGTAAAAGCCCATGTCCGCCCTGTGCTCGGTGAGGTTGGCGGCGACCTCGTGCCACACACCCTCCAGCACATTGATGTTGATGTTGGGATAATCCCTGTGGAAGCGGGAGATGACCGTGGGCAGCCACTGGGAGGCGATGGAATAGTAGGAAGCGATGGTCAGAGTGCCCTTATTCAGGCCGCTGATCTCCGCCACCTCCTGCTGAAGCTGCTCGTCCCAGCTGACCTGAGAGCGCATGATGGGTATAAGGCGGTTGGCATTATCGGTGGGTACAACACCGCTCTTGCTTCTGACCAGCAGCGGGAAACCCACCTCTTCTTCCAGCGCTGCCATCATGTGGCTGATGCCGGAGGTGGTGTATCCAAAGGCTGCGGCGGCCTTGGTCAGGCTGCCGGAGTCGACCACATATAAGAATATCCTGATTTTAGATTTTTCCATAGAGTCCTCACTTTATTATCGAGAGAATTAGATAACACTGGCAATATGATAGATGTATTTTACCCTATTATCAAGTGATTGTCAACCTAAACTGGCATTTACTTCACACTCGCGGCCCATTCCAGCCCCGGTCAAGTCCCAGAATCACATCCAAAGCCCCCATAAAACGACAGGCAAGCTCGTTTTCTTCGGTCAAACTGCGGTCTCCGGCGATTCTCTCCTCCAGAATTGACTTGAAATAGCTGATGATAAAATCATTGATATACTTAATATGCTCCTGTTTGATAATGCCCTCCGCTGCCAGCGGCTCAAGGCACATCATGTTGCGCTGTCTCAGATCGGCATTTCTGAACATTTTGCTGACCTTTTCCTCCAGCTCATCCAGCTGGGCGGGGTAGAGCCTGTAATATTCCTCCATCAGGTCATTGTAGGTCTGCTCATGCCTGCTGCAAAAAATGCGGTAATATATCTCCGGCTCATCCAGCGCGCAGCGGCAGAATGCCTCCCAGCTGTGAAAAAAGAAGGCCGTATGGGTCTTTATATGCGGGATATCGTGGGCCAGCAGGCTTATATATTTTTCCAGATAGCTGATCGAAGCCATGGCTACAAGATCATCCAGATTTTTAAAATAAGAATACAGCTTCGCGCTGTTGAAGCCGGTCAACTTGGCCAGCTTTCTGGCGGACACCTGCTCCAGCCCCTCAGTGTCGATAATTTCTCTGGCGGCACGGATGAAAGTCCTGAGAATGGCGTCTCTCTCTTCCTCGGTGTATTTGTTTCTCCCCATATAAGCACCCCTGTCACTGCGGCAGATTAAATTTTGCTCAATTGATTATACTCTCAAGCACCGCTTCTTTTCAACATTTTCTTCCTGTTCATCGGCATTATCAAAAAAGCAGCCGGCCGGAACCGACTGCCTTATTATTTACTTTGCAGGCTCATCAATGAGGAACTGCAGGCACTTCATCAGCTTTGCCAGACGGCAGGCATTGCCGCAGCCGTCATCATTGACCTTGAAGCAGCTCTCCAGAAGCTTGCGGAAGTAGCAGATGGAGATGTCATTGATCATCTCGCAGTCATCCCTGCTCATGCCCAGCTCCTGAGCCAGAGGCCAGAGAACCTTCATGCAGCGCTCCTCCAGAGTGCCGCCCAGCAGCATGTCATACACAGGGCCCTGAATATCGTCCAGCTGGTGGGGGTAGAGCTTGTAATAAGTGTCCACAGTTTCGCTGAGCGGAACGGTATGCGGAGTGTAGAACAGGTGGTAGAAGATCTCGGGATTGTCAAATGCATGGCGTGCAAAGACTTCCCAGGTATGTATGTGGGCGTCATAATTGGTCTGCATCTTTTCCATATCCGCGGCTATGGCGCGGCAGTACTTCTCCAGATAGCTCATGCATGCCAGCGTGACCAGCGCGTCCGCATTGGGGAAATAAAGATAAATGGTGGCACTGCTGTAACCTGTGAAGCTGGCAACCCTTCTGATGGAGAGCTTGTCGATACCCTCGGTCTCGATGATCTCTCTGGCGGCACTGATAAAGGTTGAAACGATTTTATCTCTCTCAACCTCGGAATACTTTACACGACCCATGACTAACCCATTAACCTCCGCAAAAATCTGCATTAATATTATTTAACAGCCGGAAAACCAAAACCGGACTGAAAAAACCATGTTGACCACAGAAAAAGTCTAATTACACAAAAAAATTTTTTCTAATCACTCGAATTATACTATATTTCTACATTGAATACAATAAAAAATTTATCTTATTTTTACAGTTTCTCAATTTGTATGCCTAAAAATGTAATTGAGCTTCCTTTTCTTGGCTAATAGTGCTATATTTATGCTGAGGTGAAGACTGATGGCAAACATAACAGTATATGCGGCTCAGCGCCCCATCGTCAGGGAAATTCTGGAAAATGAGGGCGTCTACCATGTGAAGCAGCGTTTTATTGACAAAAAATACGGCGAGAGCGCATGGATCTTCAACGAGGCCTACTCCTTCTTCCGGCAGCACGCATCCAAAATAGTGCCCATGCCCGAGGGTGCCGAGTCCGCCGTCTGGCTCTACTGCGATGAGCGCATGGCCGTAGGCGGAGAGGACGCGGAGATCCTGAAGCTCTCCATCCCCGAGGAAAAGCTTGTGTTCTTCGACCACAGGCTCTGGCACCGGATACTGAATCTCAAATACATAGGTAAGGATGAAAAGGACGAAAGGGCCTTTGAAGCCGAGCTTCGCAGCATGGGCATCACGGATACCACCAGGGTATTCTCCTCCGGCTTCTACCCCCAGCTCAGGCAGCAGATAAAGGACAGCTGGCTGAGACTCTTCGACTCTGCCGACTGCGATATCGTCTCCCGCCAGGCCGCAGCATGGGAACTGAGAAAAGAATGGTTACTAAAATAATTAAAGGCTCCCTTGTGTAAAGGGAGCTGTCAGCGAAGCCGACTGAGGGATTGTGATCTTCCGTCTTTAACAATCCCCCACCGCTGCGCGGAGCCCCCTTTGCACAAGGGGGCCTTCATATTGAAAAAGGCGACTCCAAACAGAGTCGCCTTTTAATATTATAATGTCCAGTTGAACTGGAGGCAGGAGGAGAACAGACCCTGATAGTCGTTCACCGCGCTCAGCTCGATGTAGTTCATGTTCTTAGACAGCTCCAGCATCTCTTCCTTTACCTTGCAGGACATGAGGGCCATGTATGCGCCGCTCTTGGAGGAGTTGCCCACATACTGAACCTTGCCGTTGGCCTCGGGGGGGATGATGCCGCAGCCGATGAGGTGCTCAGGCTTCAGATGAGAGCCGAACTGACCGGCGATAACCACCTTGTCAAGCTCCTTGATGTCCAGCCCCGCGTTATTGAGCAGTGCGGTGAAGCCGGACAGGATGGCGCCCTTTGCCAGCTGGATCTGGCGGACATCGCCCTGAGACACGATGATCTCCTTGCCCTCGGGGGTCTTGATGAAGACCTCGCGCTTGCCCTCGGCAGTGTTGCGGATGAAGCCGCGGCGGGGATCGTCCTCAGAGAGCTTTTCAAGCTTGACCAGTGCGCCGCCCTTCTGAACAGCGCCCACTCTCAGCAGCTCGGACAGAATTGCCAGAACGCCGGAGCCGCAGATACCCTGGGCAGGCAGGCCGCCGATGGTGGTGTAGTTGATCTTGTCGCCAACAATGTTGAAGTCCTCGATCGCGCCCTTTGCAGCCTGCATACCGCTGGAGATGTTCATGCCCTCCAGAGCGGGGCCTGCGGCGCAGGAGCAGCAGTTGAGATGGCCCTTGTTGCTCATGACGATCTCGCCGTTGGTGCCGATATCGATGAACATGGTCTTCTCGGTGGAGTGGATCAGGTCGCAGACATAGGCGCCCGCGGTGATGTCAGCGCCGATGAAGGCGGAGACGGAGGGCAGGCAGTAGAGCATGGCACCGGGTGCGCCCTTGAGGCCGATGGTCTTTGCGGGCATGGTGCGGCTCTCCGCGAACATGGGAGCATAGGGAGCGGTGCCGATGGGGCGGCCGTCGATGCCCAGCAGCAGATGCATCATGGTGTTGTTGGCGGCGATGGTGATCTCGTAGATCTCCTCTACGGGGATGCCGGCCTTCTTGGCAGCATCGGCAACCAGACCATTGAGAGACTCAACGATGGCCTGCTGCAGCTGGTCGATGCCCTCCTGACCGTTGTCCATCTCGTGGCTGATACGGGTCAGAACGTCAGCGCCGTACTTCTTCTGAGCGTTCAGCGCGGAAGCGTCGGCAAGGATCTTGCCGCTCAGCATGTCAACTACGGAGATGGCAACAGTGGTGGTGCCGATGTCGATGGCAGCGCCGTAGATACGGCCGGAGGTGTCACCCTTCTCGATGCCGATGAGCCTGCCGTCATAGAGAACGCCGGTGGCGGTACCCTCGATGTAGGGGTAAGTGCGGTCGATGTACCAGTCCCTGGGCTGATTGAACAGGCGGCGCAGAGCGTGCTCATAGGGCTCCTGAGTGTGGATGCTGGCGCGCTCCAGAGTGACCACCTGCTTGGAAACCAGAATATGCTTTTCAAACTCAGGCATGTAACCGTCGTTGAGAACATCAACATCCTTGTTGCCAACCTGCTCAATGGTAATGTCACCCTCGGGATAGACCATGCAGGCCAGACGGACGCCGGCAGCCAGATCCTCCTTGCTGAGCAGCTTCAGCTCGGCCTCGGTGGGCTCGGGCAGAGTTCCCTTGACGATCTTTACACGGCACTTGCCGCACTTGCCCTTGCCGTTGCAGGGGGTGTCCATATGCTGGCCATCGTCCAGCAGGGTGCTCAGCAGAGTCTTGCCCTTTTCAAAATACACTTCTTTGTCGCTGTTTACATATCTAAGATAAGGCATTTCTTTCTCCTTTACAGTTGAACCCTTACAGTTCGCCCTTGGCGGTCTTCAGCATGGCGCGGATATTCTCCAGAGGACTGGTCATACCCAGGCCGCAGGCGGGGGAAACGATGACAACACCGTCGTTAATGCACTTCTTGGTGATGCTGGTGACCTTCTCCACATTGCTCAGCTCCAGAGCGATGGTGCTGACATTGCCCATAAGCTGGCGGCCGGGCAGGTTCTCACCGGCATTGTGCATATCAACCAGAGCGTCAAAGCTGAGAGCCTCAGCGTGGATCTGACGGATCTGGGGGAATACATTGTGCAGTCTGCCGCAGATATGTACGATAACATTGGGGCACTTGGTGTGGATAGCATCCACCAGCTCGTTGAGGTACTTTACAGTGAATTTTTCAAAGAGCTTGGGTCCAAGGATCTCGCCGGTGCCGGAGGGGTCGGCAATGGCAATGACATCCGCGCCGGCCTCAACCTGAGCCAGAGCAAACTTGATAATATTCTGAGTTACAAACTCCATGTAAGCATGGGCCACCTCGGGCTTCTTGTGCAGCTCCTTATAGAAGATAACAGGCTCCATGATGGAGGAAGCTACGCTGACGGGGCCCACAACATTGCCCACGATGGGGACGGAATCGGTCTTGGCCTTGAGGATCTTGATGGCATCCAGAACCACCTTGCTTCTGCCGGAGTTCAGGTCCATATCGGTCAGCTTCTGCCAATCGTCAACAGTGTCAATGGCGTACTCGGAAACATGGGGCTCATAGAAATCGTTGCCCATGTTGCACTTTGCGCCCATTGCCTCAGACTCAACGGTCATGCAGAAGGGCACGCCGCAGTTTTCAAAGCAGCCCTCCAGATAGACCTGGTATGCCAGATCAGCCATCTTCTGAGCGTCACTGTGGGCCTCGGGGAAGTGGACATCGATGCTGTCGATAATGCCCTTGATTGCGCTGTTCATCATGCCGCCGGGGCAGATAACGGGAACACGGTCAGTCTGTTCGCCGTGCATTGCGTTGAGCAGTCTTTCTTTTTCGTTCATGGGGAAACCTCCTTTATATTTTTGTATATACGAATCGCCGTTCAAAATTAATTGCCGGTAAAAGCAGAGATTTTACAAACGCGTTTAATTTTTTAGTTAAAAAAATAGGCCGTCAAAAAAATATATTTTATGACAAATTCAGGTTTACAGCACAGCAGGGACAGCCAAAACCGCTGTCAGTCAGCGCGGATTTGTTCATCTCAGGCCGCAGACAGCGCCAGAGCGCCGTCTGCAGCCCGAAAGGTTTTTGGGTTTTAAGAGATATTCAGCAGCTTGAATTACTCAGCGATGCCGAGCAGGTTCTTTGCCAGCTTAACAGCGTCAACAGCGGTGTCGGAGTAGCCGTCAGCACCGATCTGCTCTGCGAAGCGCTGGGAGATGGGGCCGCCGCCAACGATGACCTTGACGTTATCACGGATGCCGGCTTCCTTCAGCTTCTCAACAACAGTACCCATGCCGGGCATGGTGGTGGTCATCAGGGTGGACATAGCTACCAGCTTAGCATTGACTTCCTTAGCCTTGTCAACGTATGCCTGCAGGGGAACGTCACGGCCCAGGTCGTGCATCTCGAAGCCAGCGGTCTCGAGCATGATCTTAACCAGGTTCTTGCCGATGTCGTGGGTGTCACCCTCGATAACGCCGATAACACCAGCGGGCTTGGAGGAAGCCTCATCGGTCTTGGGCAGGTGGGGAGTGAGAACTTCCAGACCGGCGTACATTGCGTCAGAGCAGAGCAGAACGTCAGTAACGAAGTACTCTTCCTCGTCGTACAGCTTGGAAGCGCGGGTCATACCGTCAACCAGACCTTCCATGATGCCGTCGTATGCGGGCAGGCCGGCCTCAATGTAAGCCTTAGCGGTCTCCTCAACAACATCATCTTCCATTTCGACGACAGCGTCGGACAGCTTCTTCAGCAGTTCTTCTTTGTTTGCCATGTTAACACAAGTCTCCTTCTCGTTATTTTCGGTGCAGCCGCAGCAGCACTCGGTCTTCTCTTCGGTGCAGCCGCAGCAGCACTCGGTCTTCTCTTCGGTCTTGCCGCCGAAGAGCTTCTTTAAGCTATCAATAAAGCCCATTGATTAGTCCTCCCAGTTGTCGGGGTTGATGGGCATCTTGCCGTACTTACGTGCAGCTTCCATGAATGCTTCGATGTTCTCCAGGGGAACGTAGCCGGACAGGTCGCAGCCGGAAGCCAGAACGAAGCCGTAGGGGTTCTGGTAAGCGGTCTTGATAACCTTCTTAACCTCACCCTCGATGTCTGCCTTGTTGCCCAGGATGAAGTAGTCAACAGGAGCAACGTTGCCGACGATGGTCTTCTTGGAGCCGGCGATCTTGCAGACCTCTGCCCAGTCGCACTTCTCGTCGATGGAGATCATGTCAGCGCCGGAGTCAGCCATCATGTCGATGAGCTTGATTGCGGAGCCGCAGATGTGCAGGCAAGCCATGCCCTTGCACTCGTGGATGTAGTTCATGCAGTCCTTGATGGTGGGGTATACGAACTCTTCGAATGCCTTGGTGGAGATCAGGTCAGCAGAGGTGAAGGGCTCGCAGTACAGGATCATGGTGCCGGCCTGCTCGATGAAAGCCTTGCACAGAGCCTTGAAGGTAGCGGTGGTCTTCTCCTGCAGCTTCTTTACCAGGTCGGGTCTCTTACGCAGAGCGCGGAGCAGAACCTCGGGCTTTACGATGGAGAACATGGAAGAGAAGGGAGCTGCAAGCAGCATACCGGTGGAGATCTCCTGGCCGACTTCGTCGCGGATGATCTGAGCGGCCTTGATCTTCTGCTGGCAGAAGGGGTCGTTCTCAGGCAGCAGCTGGGAGAAGTCGAGGGTGTCGATCTTCTGCTCGAACTCTTCCAGAGATTCGATAACGAACTCGGTCAGAGCGGGGCCGGAATTCTCGGGATCGGTAGCCTTGGTGCCCAGACGGCGGCCGAACTGGTGCAGGCCGTACTCTACGATGCACAGGTCGTAACCCATCTGCTTGTAGCCTTCGATCTGGCAGCGTGCCTCTGCCTCAGCAGTGGAGCGCTTCTCCTTGTGGGTCATTCCTGCAAACTGACCGGACATGGTGCAGCAGAAAGGCATGCAAAGTACTCTGTCCATGGGCTGACCGGACATGAAGGCCATCAGTCTCTGATTGGGGGTCATAGTGTCGTTCTTATGCATTTGAACATCTCCTCTTTCTTAATTAAGAATATGCTG
>CAZYTE010000062.1:0-9102 GCA_964649425.1 uncultured Oscillospiraceae bacterium | reverse complement strand
GTCTGCTTTACGCCGACAAGCTTATTACCGTCCTCATATTTGTCATGAGGGGCAAATTCAAGGGAAACACCGGGCTTGTCATTTAAAAGAGTGCAGAACATATCATATATCTTCTGAGAGCCGGTGGCGATACAGCCGGTGCCGGAGCAGACAAGAACTCTGCAGTCATAGCCGTTAAGCTCTTCCTCGGCCTTTTTGCGGGCCTGAATCAATTCTCCAACATTGATAAGCATAATTTACCTCCCTCTCAGTTCCTTGACAAGGGCAATGGCCTTCTCAGGGGTCATCTTGGGGTAGATCTGGTCATTGACCATCATAGTGGGGGCGAGGCCGCAGGCGCCCAGACAGGATACGGTCTCAACTGTAAAGAGCATATCGTCGGTGGTGCGCTTCTTTTCGCTCAGGCCCAGCTCGCGGCGCAGAGTATCCAGAATTTCGGCTGAGTGGTGAACATGGCATGCGGTACCGTCGCAGACCTTGATAACATACTCGCCCTTGGGCTCAAAGGATACATTTTCATAGAAAGTGGCAACGCCGTAGGCCTTGGCCTCAGTTACCCCGATGGCCTTGGATACATAGACCAGCAGCTCTGCAGGCAGGTAGCGGTACTCGGCCTGAATATCCTGAATAATGGGGATGAGAGATTTGGGCGCTCTTTCATAGCGGTCCAGAATCTCATCGGCTTTTTCGTAGTAGGATGAGTCCAACATAAGCACTTACCTCATTTTCCTTAAATTTCAGCGACTAGAACGCCGTATCTTATTGGAAAGATATTATCATTTTCCGGCTATTATAGCTATTCACAAAAATAGCTTAAATTTTGCTGTGATTTTCTCATTAATTCGTCATTATTGCTCATTAATCTCTTTTTTCACTATTTTTTTACCTTGGTAATTGGTCATTTTGCTCATGGCTTGAAGTTTTTTCGCATATTTGCTATAATAATTTGAGTATTTTTGGGGGAGGTTTTTGCCTTGGAGCGTGAAAAATATATGCAAATTGCCCTAAAGCTTGCCAGAGAGGCGGCAAATTTGGGCGAAGTGCCGGTAGGCTGCGTTATTGCGGACGCCGAGGGCAACATTATAGGCCGCGGCAGAAACCGCCGGGAGGAAAACCACGATGCCTGCGCCCACGCAGAGATAGAAGCCATCCGGGAGGCCTGCGCCCACATCAGTGACTGGCGTCTTGAAAACTGCAGCATTTTTGTGACTCTGGAGCCCTGCCCTATGTGTACCGGCGCCATTATAAATGCCCGTATTCCCAGGGTGATTTTTGGAGCAAGAGAGGAAAATTTCGGCTCCTGCGGCAGTGTAATCGACCTTTTCTCGGAACGCTACGGCCACAAGCCTGCCGTATTCCCCGGAATCTGCGCCGACGAAAGCGCAGAGCTTTTAAAAAGCTTTTTTAAGAATAGAAGATAAAAAAACAGGAGTCTTACGACTCCTGTTTTTATTCAATTACTCTTTGATGCTGCCGTCAGCATTGAACAGAGGCAGATTTGCAAGGGTAATGACATCGTCTCTGCCCTGGGCATCGCCCTCGGCCAGAACTGCCATCTTGCCTGCCAGAATGCCGCCTGCCTTGGTAACAAGGATCTTCAGCGCACGCATGGACTCGCCGGTGGAGACCACATCGTCAACCAGCAGTATACGCTTGCCCTGAAGCATCTGGGCATCAGCGCCGTCCAGGATCAGAGTCTGGATGTCCTCGGTGGTGATGGACTTTACCTGCACCTCAAACTCATCGGTCATGTAGGCCTTGGACTGCTTGCGGGCCAGGAAGTATTTGTTGGCACCGCTCTGGCGGGCCATTTCGTAAAGCAGAGGGATAGCCTTTGCCTCGGGGGCGATTATGTAGTCATATTCGGGGGCAAGCTTCAAAAGCTCTGCTGCGCAGTGAACGGTCAGTTCCACATCGCCGAACATAACAAATGCGCCTATGCTGAGGTCATCGGAGACCTTGCAGATTGGCAGCTCCCTTTTTAAGCCGGCAATGTCTATCTCGTAAGTCATTTTTATTCCTCCTGAGAAATAATAAACAAATTTAACCTCATATATTGTACATAATATTGCGAAAAAATCAAGGGGTAAAAACAAAGAACCGCGCTTTTACACGCGGTTCCTCGTTTTTTGGGAGAAAAGAGAGGTATAGGAGTAGAGTAGTAGCAAATTAGTGGAGCATCAGCCAACGGGGCTGAACTTTGCGGGGCTGTCAGCCACGGAATCAGGCTTTGCCTCGTCAAAAGTGATGCTCATTTTCAGCTCTTCACCTGCACGGTAAAGAGTGATTTCGGTGGTGTCTCCGGCGGAGAACTGCTTGATGGCCTGCTTAAGATCGCTCATGCCCTTAATGCTTTCATCGCCCAAAGCAGTGATTATATCGCCTGCCTGCAGGCCCGCTGTCTCCGCACAGCTGCCGCTGTCAACAGAGTAGACATACGCACCCAAAGGCATACCGTAATACTGACTGTACATGGAGTTATATCTCTCATCCAGTCTTATACCCATATAGGCTTTGCCTGTAACATAGCCCTTGGTGATGAGATCGTTGGAAATGGATGCGGCATCATTGATGGGGATGGCGAAGCCAAGGCCCTCAACGCCGGTATCGCTGTACTTGGCGGTGACCACACCGATAACCTGCCCCAGAGAATTATACACAGGGCCGCCGGAGTTGCCGGAGTTTACAGCGGCATCGATCTGGAACATATTGATGGCATCGCTGTTTTCATCAGTGGTTATAAGTCTGTCAAGAGCACTGACATAGCCGGTGGTCATGGAGAATTCCAGCTCGCCCAGAGGATTGCCCACGGCATATACCCTGTCGCCCACCTGCAGCGCGTCGCTGTCGCCAAGGGTGGCTGCGTTCAGATTGCTCGCTTCGATTTTAAGCACTGCAATATCGTTGCTCTCCTCGGCACCAACAATAGTCGCATCATATCTGGTGCCGTCATGGAGGATGACCTCAATAGTGGCCTTACCCTGATATGCGTACTCAATAACATGGTAGTTGGTGATAATATAACCGTTTTCACTGACAATGAAACCGGAGCCGCTTACCGCGGAAGAGCTGCTCATGCCAAAGAAGTTGGTATAGGTGACCTCAGAGGTGATACCTACGACCTGCTGGCAGGCAATGTTGTAAATTTCGGCTGCGCTCATGCCGCCGTCAACCACGGTCTGGACAACGGGCTGGCTTATGGGCTGAGTCTCAAGCTTGAGCGCCTGAGCCTCCTGAAGTCCTGCCTCCAAAGCATCCAATCTGTCGCTCATGCGGTAGTCCATCAGTGCAGCGCCTGCAATGCCGCCCAACAGGGCGCATACAAGGCAGAGACAGAGAGCTTTCACCCATCCGCCCTTTTTCTGTTTGGCAGCCTTGGGCTCCTTGGCAGGCTTCTCGGGGGGAGTGTAGTATCTGGGAGGAACTGTGTTCTCCTCATAAGGCACATAGTGTGCATCGGAATAGATTTTCTGAGTGTAACCGTTTTTATAATGATATTCGCCGCTGACCCTGTCGGTCTCACCGGTGAAGCCGGTTGGGGCGGATTCGGTATTTTCATTGGGCCTGGAGTTGTTGAAATCCTGATCCATAAGCTCAAACCTCATTTTTTCTTTCATTTTGCCCTTGTGTGAGTTTAATATACCCTGTAATTATGTACTTGTAATGAACAAAACCACAAAAATTTTTAAATAAACAAGGAAAAAACTATTAAGACAAGCTTAGCTATACCTGAATAAACAGGGAGTGCAGCGCACCCCCTGTTTATCATATCAATTTGAAATTACTGTGGCATTGGTAAATTCTCTGACTGCAGCATCTTCATAAAAGATGTCTCCGGATATTTCTGCATAATCCTTATAGCCTCTGTCCGCCTCCACAAGGAGCAGCGGCTCGACCTGAGTGTTCTCCTCGACCCATTTCATGCATCGCTCGGCATCTATTCCCAGATTAAAGGTGAAGTACTCGTGCTCTACCTTGGTGTTATCCACAGGCGCAGGCAGCAGGCTGCGGTTGGAAAGCTCGATTTCAAAGCGCACATTGGTCATGGTGTTGTAGTATTCCTGATTTTCCGCTATCCAGCGGCGGCCCATTTTGCCGTCCTTAATGTCTGGCAGCAGGCAGCTGTTGTAGAAATCCTCCGCCTGCTCGGGACTGAGCTTCACATTCAGCTCATTGAACTCGTCAAACTCATTTACAGTATAGCTGTGGACAGTAAAGCCGGTTACGGTGTCGCTGCTGAGGGGAATATCCATCTGGCAGCGATTGTCAATGGCTTCCTGCAGATTTACAAGCTTCTGCAAGGTGCATACATCAGAGCTTTCATCATTGATGGTATCCCAGTCCCATGCCAGCCAGTACTGTCTCATAAACACTCTGCCATCCTCCAGATAATACTGCAGGAACACAGAATGGGTCTGATCACTGTTCTCGTTAAAGTCCTTGTTGTCAATGATCTGCTGATGGAGAGCGAGCATCTTTTCAACATTTTCCGGTTCTGCCAAGGTGGCATCGTTGGTGTGAATCCGCTCAATTTTATCAAGCTCCGGAATTCTGCGCTCATAACCGAAAGCGTCAAACTCAAAGCAGAGGATGAACACCGCCATTGCAGCACAGCAGATTCCCCAACCGCGGAATTTTTTTCGGTTTCCGAATACACGCACAGTTTTCTGCATCAGCATTTCAGAAACGAAATAGCCAATAAACGCTCCCGCTGCCAGCAGTGCGATTATGACCAGCGCTTCGGGAAATCCCACCAGCTTGTCTCTGAAAAAGCTCTCAAAAATCATGTAGCAGAACACAAAAGCGCAGCCCACAGCCATGCAGTATTTGAACACCGGCTTGAGAATGGGCACTGCCACAACATCAGTGGCGCTCTCCATGTGGCGGCGGCGCAGGATGAATATTGCAAGGCCCACCATCAAAAAGCTTACCGCCATGAAGATAAGCAGATAATTCATGCCGATTATCTCATAATCCCATGTGTTCTCGGAGTCAAGCATCAGGCGGTTAATGACCATTGTCATGGGAGAGAGGAACATCAGGTCGCTGCCGGAGTAGCTCATGCCGTAGACCATATAGGCAAGGACTGTGCGGATCATGTTTTCCGCCACATAGACAGCGTTGCTCAGCACAAAGTACACAAAGGGCATGATAATTATGCTGCCGGTGAGCATGGCGCAGAGAACTGCAAAGTTATAAAAAGCGATGTTTGCGGTGAGTATTAGCCCCAGAGTCTGGGCGAAAACCAGATTACGCACAGCTCCGCTGCCAAGGCAGACAAGCCATGTGCTGACCACAGCGATCACATCGGCAACGAGAATTGGAACGATACCGGTGAGATAGGCGGTGAAAAACATGGTCTCCCTGCGCAGCGGCAGAGAACACATCATGCCGCTGCCCTTGGCAGAGTAGAGATAGCTGTACATCACCATGGCAGCAGCCGCAGCCACAAAAACGGCTATGACCGCAACATCAATACCGGCGCTTAAGACATAGCGGTTGGCATTTCTGACGGTGATGTCAATATTTCCAAGTCTGTTCATCATTTCTCCGGGCAGCAGAATCATCACCAGCACAAAGTAGCCCACCCACAAAGGCCAGCAGCGGCGCAGCAGATTCTTGGAAACGCCCCAATTAAATAACGATATCTTTGACTTCATTGTCCGCACCTCCCAGCTCATAAATGAATATCTCCTCCAGGGACAGAGGAACAAGATCAAGAAACAGGGGATTTGCTGCCGTCAGCTTTGCGGTCAGCTCTTCTGCATTGCCGCGGAGAATGAGCTGCTGCAGTCTGCCGGTAGAGCTCTTGTGGAGGATCTGCAGATCCTCGGGGAGCTGACCGCCGTCGGGCATGGCAAGCTGGATCTTCACAATATTCTCCTGCAGAGCATCCAGACTGCGCTCAACCAGCATTTTGCCGTGGTTCATAATGCCCACATGGTCGCACACATCCTCAAGCTCTCTCAGGTTGTGGGAAGACACCAGAACAGTTGTCCCCCGCTCTGCCACATCGGAAAGCAGTATGCTCCAGACCTGACGGCGCATGACGGGGTCGAGGCCGTCTACAGGCTCGTCCAGAATGATCACATCCGGCTCCATGCAGATCGCCAGCCAGAAGGCTGCCTGCTTCTGCATGCCCTTACTCAAGCGGCGCATCAAGTGCTTTCTGTCCAGCTTGAACACCTGACCCAGTTCTTCAAAGCGCTGCTTGTTGAAATTGGGGTAGATGTCGGCATAAAACTTCATCATGTCGTTTATGCTGGCCTGAGTGTAGTAGAAAATATCATCGGGTATGTAGGCAATACGGCTCTTTACGGCAGGATTTTCGTAGACCGGCTGACCGTCTATCAGCACCTCTCCGGAGTCCTGGCGGTAGATGCCCGCCAGATGGCGGATAACCGTGGACTTGCCTGCGCCGTTGGGGCCGACCAGACCATAAACAGAACCCCTGGGCACGGATATGTCCAGCTCGTTGAGAGCCTTAAAGCCTTCAAAGCTCTTTACCAGTTTCTTTACTTCGATCACTATTCGTTTCCTCCTCTCACAAGCTCAGCCAGTTCATCCCGGCTTAGCCCCAGAACACACAGCGCATCGGCTGTTGACTTCAGTTCTTCTATAAGCTCCTGTTTCCTGTTGTCCAGCACTCTGCTCCTGTCACACACAAAGCTGCCTTTGCCGGGAACAGAGCAGATATAGCCCTCTGTCTCCAGTTCTTTATAGGCACGCTGTATTGTGTTGGGATTAATGGCAAGACTTGTGGCAAGCTCACGGACTGAGGGCATTTTATCGTCAGCCGCCAGCACCTGAGACAAAATCAGCTGCCTAAAGCCCTCCTTCACCTGCTCATAGATGGGCCGCGAGTCGCGGTAATTAATATTTATCACTCAAAACCACCTCCGTGTATCAAGTGTATTAATTGTCTTAGTACAGTTAAAATAGCACAGTGCTCCCCTCTTGTCAATAAACTTGAAGCAATCTTAAGATTTACTTAATCAATTTTAAGAAACAAAAAAAGCAGGCTTTGAGCCTGCTTTTGGACTATTCTCTTATAAGGGGGATCCTCTCGATTCCGGCCAGAGCCTCCTGAACCAGAGCCTCAACATCCAGCACGGACTCGGCCTCGGCCACTTCTTTAACGGTGGGTCGGGTCTTGGGATGCTTGGGAGTGAATACGGTACAGCAGTCCTCATAGGGCAGGATGGAAGTTTCAAAAGTGCCGATCTTGCGGGCAATTCTGACGATATCCTCCTTGTCCATGCCGATGAGAGGCTGGAGAACAGGCAGTTCGGTGACGGCCTGAGTGGAGGCCATGGCCTCCATGGTCTGACTTGCAACCTGGCCCAGGTTCTCACCGGTGACAATGGCGCCGCAGCCGTTGGCCCTGGCAATTCCCTCAGCAATGCGCATCATAAAGCGGCGCATGATGAGGGTGAAGTACTCCTCGGGGCACTTGTCACGGATCTCCTCCTGAATATGGGTAAAGGGCACCACTTCCATGGTCATCTTGCCGCAATATTCGGTAAGGATCCTGCCCAGCTCAATAACCTTTTCCTTTGCCTGCTGAGAGGTGTAGGGGAAGGAGAAAAAGTGGACAGGGATAAGGCGCACACCGCGCTTTGCGATCATGTAGGTAGAGGCGGGGCTGTCGATTCCGCCGGAGAGCAGAGTGACCGCAACTCCGTTGGAGCCCACAGGCATACCGCCTGCTCCGGGCACAGGACTTGCGTGCACATAGGCAGCAAGATCGCGAATCTCAATATGTACCGTCAGCTCAGGATTGTGGACATCAACCGCCACATCAGGGTAGGCATCCGCCATCTCGCCGCCCACATACTGACTAAGCTGAATACTGGTCATAGGGAATGCCTTGTCGCTGCGTTTGGACTCCACCTTGAAGCTCTTTACACTCTCCATATCCTCGCGCAGATACTCGATTGCCAGCTTTGCAATAGCGTCCTTGTCCTTTTCGCAGGCAGCGGCTCTTGTCAGATTGACAATGCCGAAAACCTTCTGCAGTGCTTCAAAGGCCCCGTCCATATCCACATCGTCGTCAATTGCCTCCACATAGATGGTGGACTGCATGCAGTAGCTCTTGAACTTGCCGAAAGGCTCCAGTCTGCGGCGCACATTGTTTAAAAGCTTCTGCTCAAAGGAGCGGCGGTTGAGACCCTTCAGGACGATCTCGCCCAGTTTTAAAAGAATTATATCGTTCATCTGTTTCACCTTATTGTTCTCTGAAATCATAGCTGCGGTACTGCACAGCCTCGGCTATATGCTCAGGGCCGATTATCTCCTGCCCGTCAAGATCCGCAATGGTTCTGGCAACGCGGAGGATCCTGTCATAGCTTCTGGCGGAAAGGCCCATGCTGTCAAAGGCATCATGCATAAGCTGTTCGCTCTCGGCGGTGAGGGAGCAGAATTCTCTCAGCTCTCTGCTGCCGATATAGGCGTTGCACATGCTGCCGTCATTTTTAAATCGGCGCCGCTGGATATCTCTGGCGGCATTGACTCTGTTTTTAATGCTCCCGGAGCTCTCTGCGGGAGTTTTTCTCCGAAGCTCCTCGTATTCAAGGGCCGGAACTTCGATGATAATATCGATTCTGTCCAGCAGCGGCCCGGAAATTCTGCTGTGATAGTGCCTGATGTCCCGCTCGGTGCAGCGGCATTTGCCGGACTGGTGACCATACCAGCCGCACTTGCAGGGGTTCATGGCGCAAACCAGCATGAAGCGGCTGGGGAAAGAAACCGTTCCCGAAACGCGGGAGACTGTAACCTCTCCGTCCTCCAAAGGCTGGCGCAGAACCTCCAGCGCGTCCCGGTGAAACTCCGGCAGCTCATCCAGAAACAGCACACCGTTGTGGGCAAGGCTGATTTCGCCGGGCCTGGGCACGGTTCCTCCGCCTGCAAGGCCTGCAGCGGACACGGTATGATGGGGTGCTCTGAAAGGTCTTTGGGAGATTATTGGGTTACTGCTGCTGGTAAGGCCCGCAACAGAATGGATTTCAGTGGACTGGATTATCTCGTCCCGGCTCATATCCGGTAAAATTGTGGGCAGGCGCTTGGCCATCATGGACTTGCCCGCTCCGGGAGGGCCTACGA
>CAZYTE010000061.1:0-9264 GCA_964649425.1 uncultured Oscillospiraceae bacterium | reverse complement strand
TTGCTCCATGACACATAAGCATGTATGCACCAATATTATCGTGATTATAATAGTATTTTCTCCAACATCAGCCAGGCTATGGAGCATATAGAGGGGTGATAAATATGTCCAAACATCTTGCGCCATCAAAAAACAAACATCTTAAAAAGAGCAATAAAAAGAGACTTAAAGTGGCTGAAAAGCCCAAAAAGCATATATCTTCCTTTGGATTTGGATGCAGCTGCGAACACGATCATCGTCAGGAACAAAAGTCTCATAAGAAAGACATTGCACTGATTATCTCATCCGCAATAATTTTTGTGGCTGTATTGTTTTTCCCGGTGGAGGGATGGCTGAAGTTTGTAATTTTCGCTGTGCCCTATATGATAGCCGGATATGAGGTAATATTCAACGCTATTGAAAGGCTCATCCGGGGAGAATTTCTCAGTGAAGATTTCCTGATGACTGTTGCGTCAATAGGAGCTTTTTGTATTGGTGAATATCATGAGGCTGTGCTTATAATGCTGCTTTACCGCACGGGTTCGCTGTTCATAAGCTATGCTCTTGGGAAGAAACGAAGATCTGTTGAGGAGCTTGCGGATATAATACCTGACAAGGCCCATGTTTTAACCGATGCCGGAGTTAAGGTAATGCGGCCTCAGGATGTACAGGCTGGTTCAATAATCCTTGTATCTCCCGGTGAGCGGGTTCCTCTTGACGGAGAAGTAATCGATGGCATCAGCACCATTGACACTTCATCGCTTACCGGTGAGTCTGTGCCCAGGACAATAGCTGTGGGCGGTGTGGTTCTTTCGGGCTGTATCAATATTTCCAGCCCAATAAAAATCAAAGTTACAGCCAATTATGCAGAATCAACCGCCACAAGAATCCTTGAACTGATTGAAGGCGCTTATGCAAAAAAATCCAGACAGGAAAGCTTTGTTTCCAGATTTTCAAGAATCTACACTCCAGTTGTTGTTCTGGCCGCTCTTGTAATTGCTGTTATTCCACCTATATTTTCCGGTAACTGGGCGGAGTGGATCAGACGAGGCATTGTTTTCCTTGTTGTATCATGTCCCAGCGCTTTAGTTATATCTGTTCCGCTTTCTTTCTTTGGCGGCATCGGCTGCGCCTCCCGTAACGGTATACTTATTAAAGGCTCAAACTATCTGGAGGCTCTTTCAAAAGCAAAAACCTTTGTGCTGGATAAGACCGGTACTATAACTGAGGGCAAATTTACTGTCTTAGATGTTTTTCCTGAAAATGTCAGTGAGCAGGAGCTGCTTGATATTGCCGCTGCTGCTGAATACTATTCAAACCATCCAATAGCCAGATCCATCAAGGACGCAAGTTCTGCTCCTGAACCTGAAGATGGCAGTGTAATGTATGTGGAGGAGCAGCCCGGCCACGGAGTTACAGCCTTCGTTAAGGGACGGCAGGTTTATGTGGGCAATGCTTCATTGCTTTTTGATCACGGCATCCTCTGTTCAACACCCAGAAGGAATGGAATAGCCATCCATGTTGCTGTCGACGGTGCATACTGGGGATATATTCTCGTCAGCGATAAGCTTAAAGAGGGCACTTTTGACGCACTTGAGAGTCTGAGGCATCAGGGGGCGAACAACCTGGTCATGCTTACCGGGGATATGCTTTCTGTGGCAAGACCTATTGCATCTTCGCTGAATTTTGATATGGTTAAGGCAGAGCTGCTGCCAAGCGGCAAAGTATCCGCGGTTGAATATCTGATGGCTACTAAGGCCGACAATTCTACTCTTGCGTTTGTTGGAGATGGTGTCAATGATGCACAGGTGCTTGCCAGAGCAGATGTTGGAATTGCGATAGGCGCATTTGGTTCTGATGCTGCAATTGAGGCTGCCGACCTTGTCCTTATGGGCGAAAATATAAGGAAACTGCCTCTTGCAATGAAAATCGCCAGAGATACTGTAAATATTGTTCATCAGAATATTGCCATTGCCTTGACAGTTAAGTTTGCAACATTGATTCTTGGAATTTTCGGCCTTGTTCCCATTGGCCTCGCTGTTTGCGGCGATGTGGGCATGCTGATTATTGTAATACTCAATGCACTAAGGGCTTTTAATACTAAATTATAAAGGAGAATACTCATGAACAGCACAATCAAAGATCTTTTGACCCGTAGAAGCATCAGAAAATATCAGGACAAGCCTGTGGGTGATGCTGAGCTCAGGCAGATTCTCGAGGCAGGCACATATGCTCCCACCGGCAGAAATATTCAGGCTCCCATTATTGTTGCAATAAGAAATCCTGAAGAAATCAAGTATCTTTCCAAGCTCAACGCTCAGGTTATGGGTGCGGATACCGATCCTTTCTATGGCGCCCCCGCTGTTCTGGTGGTTCTGTCTGCGGCTGACAGCCGCCACATTTGCTATGACGGCAGCCTTGTTATGGGCAACCTCATGAATGCTGCTCATGCCCTCGGCCTTGGAACCTGCTGGATCCACAGAGCAAAGGAGGTTTTTGAGTCCGAGGAGGGCAAGGCTCTGCTCAGGAAATGGGGCATTGAGGGAGAGTATGTGGGTGTAGCAAACTGCATTCTCGGATATCCTGCTGAGCAGCCCGAAGCAAAGCCCAGAAAAGAAAACTATGTATACTATGTAGACTGATAAAATGAATACATACGATTTTGACGAAACAATTTTTAATCCGGACAGTTCATATGCCTTCATAATGTACTGCTGGAAAAAATTCCCAGGAAAAATGCTCAAGACTCTTCCCGGTGTTATTTCTGCAGCTCTGGTGTATTCCAAAGATAAGTCCAAGGCAAAGGAATTAAAGGAAAAGCTCTTTGCTTTTCTTCCGGAGGTGGATGATATCGACGCACTTGTGGAAAAATTTTGGGCATGTCACATGCAAGGAATCGGCGACTGGTATCTTAAGCAGAAGAAGGATGACGATATTATCATTTCAGCATCGCCCGAATTTCTGCTGCAGCCCGTTGCAAATTATCTGGGAGTCAGACTGATAGCAAGTCCTATGGATAAGCACAGCGGGAAAATTAATGGCAAAAATTGCCATGATCACGAAAAGGTACGCAGATTCTACGAACAATTTCCGGGTGCTCATACCGAGGAATTCTATTCAGATTCTTTGTCAGACACACCTATGGCCATGATTGCCGATAAAGCATTTATTGTAAGCAAAGGCAAATTATCTCCATGGCCTAATAAATGAAAAAACTGAAGCCTGCTCGGGCTTCAGTTTTTCTTTTTCTGCAGGAATATTAATGCTCTAAGCTCATAGATATGTTCTGGGAAGTGATAATTTGAATGGCTTTGATAAGGCGATGAGTATATTGCCTGCATATCTGGTTGCTGATATGGCTAAATATAGCCGGGCCGGTGTTGAAGAAATAAGAATACGACTCGGAAAGAAGCCCTGCGTGGTGATAGAAGGACGGGAGAATACATTCAGCAAGCATGAAACAGACTCTCAGGATATTAGGCGAATTATTGAAAAAGCGACGGGGGCTTCTTTCCATATGGCTGAATCTGCAATTGCTCAGGGATATATAAACTGTGATGGCTTACGGATAGGAGTATGCGGCAATGTTAATGTTCAAAAGGGTCAAGTACACAGTTTCCGCAGCTTCAATTCCCTTGCAATCCGCATTCCAAGGGAATGCCATGGAATATGCGACAGATTGATAAAAGAAATTTACCCGGATAGTTTTGATAGTACTTTGATCATTTCAGCCCCCGGCGGCGGAAAAACAACTGCCCTGAGAGAGCTTTGCCGCTGTCTTTCAAACCGTGGGAAAAGAATCGCTGTCGCAGACGAGCGAAATGAACTTTTTGCGGATGACGGCAGCGGCCACGGATTTGATTTGGGCGATCACTGTGATGTGCTGTCAGGGATACCAAAAGCGGAAGGCTGCATGATGCTTTTGAGGGCCATGAACCCTGAAATAATTGTAATGGATGAAATTACAAAGCCATGCGATGTTGAGGCTGTTTCCCAGACTGCAGGCTGTGGTGCGGGAATATTGGCATCAGTCCATGCAGCGTCAAAAGACGAGCTGTTTCAGCGCCCGGCAAACAGATCTCTGCTGGAGCTTGGTGTATTTAAATATGTTGTCACTATATCAGGCTATGGCAGCAGGAGAAGCTATAAGGCAGAAAGGATTCTTTGATGAGAAGCGCAGGAATTGTTTTGACCTTTCTTTCCAGTCTTATATTTGGTTTTGAAATGATCAAACCGGTAAAGCGGCGAATGGAGCTCCTTAATAAGCTTTGCAGAAGCCTTGAGCTTATGCACGCGGAAATGACAAGCAGACCAAGTTCACTTGAATCCCTGTGCCGTTTGCTGGCTTCCGATTTTGATGGTACCGCCGAGTTTTTCTGTGGAATAATTGAAAACATGGACGAGCTTGGCTGTAAGAGCTTCCGGGAAATTTGGAATGATGCTCTAAACGAGAAGCTGAAGCATTTAAACCCGGATGATATTTGCGCAATGGAAAGCCTGGGGGCAGTCCTTGGAAACTACGAGCTTTCAGAGCAGCTTGAAGCAATAGCTGTATGCAAAAGCAGACTTTACAATAATTTACTTGAACTTAATGCCACATATCCGGCAAACAGAAAGCTCTGTTTAGGTATAAGCTGCTCAGTGGGAGCAATGTTGGTGCTTGTTTTGGTCTAGGAGTTACGATGGATATTGATTTGATTTTTAAAATTGCGGCAGTAGGAATACTTGTAGCCGTTTTAAATATATTGCTTCAGCGCTCAGGCAGAGATGAGCAGGCTTTGATGACAACAATAACGGCTCTCGTTGTGGTTCTTATGGTTGTGGTTCAGAAAATCAGCGACTTATTCAAGCTGATAAAAACCTTGTTTGGACTCTGATATGGAACTGGTTATCAAAGCGTGTGCCGCAGCCTTGATTGCGGTCGTTACAAGCCTGCTCATAAAAAGGACAAACCCGGAAATATCGATGTTGCTGAGCAGCTGCACCGTAATATTGATACTGCTGTCGGCAATTAGTCTGTCGGATGGATTAAAAGATTTGAGACAGACGGTCAAACTGATTGCGGGAGACTCGGGAATATATGTCAGTCCGGTTATGAAATGCCTTGCAATTTCAATTATTACAAAGATTGGCTCTGATTTGTGCAAAGATGCCTCACATTCTGCCGCGGCTTTCGCGTTGGAGATGACAGGCTCAATATGCGCATTAACGCTGGTTATGCCGTTGCTGCTAAGCGTGCTTAAAGTACTGGGTGGCCTTGCTTGAGAAAAATTATTTGTTTTTTTATATTGCTCCCGATTTTTATTAATAGTTGCTGCGCATTTGCCATAAATGATGATTTTGATAGTCTGATCGACAGTGATCGGCTTCAGTCCGCGCTTACTGCGGATGAAAAGGAAATTGTCGGAACGCCAGAGCTTGACGGCAGCTATGACTGGAAAAAATCATTGAGCAGACTGTACGAGAAAATCATTGCTTCGCTGTCAGAAAAACTGAAGTCGGAACTTGGATATGGCGTGAAGCTTGTTGCTCTGGCAATGTTCTGTGCAGTGGCAAATTGTTTTTGCACCGATAAAAGCTTGTCCGGCTGCATAAATATTGCCGCGTGCTGTGCGGCCGCACTAATGCTGGCGGGTGATACAGACAGCATAATCAAGCAGGCGGTGGATGCTATGCTGCAGCTTTCGGACTATTCGAAGGCTGCAATTCCGGCGATTTTCACGGCTGCTGCCGCTACCGGAGCAGTTGCGTCCTCGGCAGCAAAGTATGCGGCCTCAAGCCTGGTAATTGATTTGCTTATCAGCACAGCCGTGAACTATATTGTGCCGTTAATAAACCTTTATCTTTCGATCAGCATCACGCGCAGTATTTTTGACAATTCCATATTGTCTGCTTTTTCTAGGTTTATTAAGTGGGGGGCCACTACTTTTATGACCGTAATGACAATGGCTTTTACAGCCTACATTGCCTTTACCGGTCTTATAAGCGGCAGCACTGATATGCTTGCGGTTAAAACCACCAGAACCATAATCTCAAACAGCCTGCCGGTGGTTGGGAAGCTCATATCAGATGCATCGTCGGTTATTCTTGCCGGAGCAAACATAGTAAAAAACTCTGCAGGTGTTTACAGCCTTATTGCCGTCTGTGCGCTTTGTGCATCCCCATTTATAAGCCTTGGCATTAAAATGCTTGTTTTCAAAGCAGCCGCATCCCTTGCGGATATGTTGCCTGGGTCTAAGCTGTCAGGCCTGATAAATGATATCGGTACAGCGTTCGGAATGCTTCTGGGACTGGTTGGATGCTGTGGAATTATGCTTTTTATATCAATAATATCCGGGATAAGGGTGATTACATAAAATGTCTGCATTAGTCAAACAAATATGTGCATTATCCGTTCTGTGCGGGGCCGGCATTATGCTGGCTCCGGAGGGAAGCATTAAAAGGCTTATGAATGTATTGTGCTCTGTTGTATTAATGGCTGCACTGGTTTTTGGTATAAAGGACCTTGATTTTGAAATGTATTCAATGGAATTGGCCAAGTACAGGCAGACAGAATCTGAATTTTTGGAAAACACCGAGGATTCATATAACAGGTTGAGCCGCTCGGTCATAGAGCAGCAGTATGCCGCATATATTTTGGACAAAGCAAAATCACTGAACATGGGAGAAGCGAGGATAAAGGTTTCGGCCCAATGGAGCACAGAAGGACTTTGGATCCCATATTCTTTTGAAACAAACAGTGAATATTGCAGTGAGCTTGCGGAATATATTGAAGCAGAACTGGGGATCCCGGTTCAAAGGCAGCAGTGGAACAAAAATGAGTGAAATAAGGAATACAATTGAAAAATTTAAATATCCCATATTAGTGCTTTGTATTGGGCTTGCTTTGATGCTGCTGCCAGGGTCATCGGACAGCGGCATGAGCGGGGCTGAGGCTGATGCTTTACTCTCTCATGTGCTCAGCTGCACGGACGGGGTAGGAGAAGCAACAGTAATAGTTTCCGAAAAAGGCGTTGTGGTCGTATGTTCCGGTGCAGACAACGCAAAGGTACGCTTGGAGATATTTAATGCAGTGGGCTCATATACCGGATTTACTTCGGATAGGATCACGGTGCTTAAAATGGCGGACGCAAATTAAGGAGGAGAATGCTGGAAAATGAAAAACAGGAAAAAGAATCTGACGATGTTGGCGGTATTGATGTTTGTATGTGCAGCTGTGGCACTGAACTGGTCCTATAATAATCGCTGGGGCAGCCCTGATTCGGAACTTGTTCTGATGGAAGATGAAGCAATGCTCAATGCCAGTGCATCTGACACTGCTTTAATGTCTGCTTCCGAGTACTTTGCTGAGGCACGACTTACAAGGCAGGTGTCCAGAGATGAGGCTCTGGAACTGCTCCAGACAGCAGCCGCTGCAGAAACCGCATCCCAGGAGACTATTGACAGCGCGATGAATGCCATCTCGGCAATGGCAAACTGCTCCATGCAGGAGACGCAGATAGAAAACCTTCTTATCGCAAAGGGCTTTGAGGAATGTGTGGTGTATATCGGCAATGAAAGCGTGACAGTAGCAGTGCCCGCTCCGGTGGATGGGCTTAGCGAAGAAGCGGTTGCGACCATAACCGACCTTGTATGCAACGAAACAGAGTATGATGCCGCTCAGATGAGCATCATCGAAGTTAAGAGCTGATGTATATAGTTGACCGCTGTGGATAGAATCACGGCGGTTTTTTCTTATAAAAACACAATTTTTTATTATTCCACTTTATTTTTTATGCATATCGTGGTAGAATACTCTGAATCTATTTAGGAGGAATTATAAATGGCTGACAATTACATCACCTGCCACGAGGAAAATGGTAGCATCAATATTTCTGAGGAAGTTATCTCCACTGTGGTCAGAGCATCCGTTACTGAGGTAGAAGGCGTTGCCGGTCTTGCGAATACTGTAGGCTCTGAGCTTGCTGAGCTTATTGGACTGAAGACTGTTACCCGTGGAATCAAGGTTCAGTTTGATGAAGATAAAATAATTGTCGATGCAATTATCAATGTAAGCTATGGCTCCAACATAATTGATGTTGCAAAGGCTGTACAGGAAAAAGTCATGGGTGTTGTCCAGTTCACCACCGGTATTGATAAGGCCGAGGTGAACATCCATGTTGCAGGCATTGCTTTTGATAAGTGATCCGGAGGATTTATGATGACAAGAACAACCGCAAGAGAAATTGCTATCCAGCTGGGCTTTGCCGCATCCGCAAGCGGAGTCACTCCTGAGGCTTTGATGGATGAGTTTTTCTCTGAAGAGTACTATGCCAGCCTCGCCGCTGAGCATGAGCTTTTTGCCGAGTACCCTGATGAAAAACAGATGAACTATATCCGCAGTCTTACAATGCTCACCATGGAAAACTGCAGTGAGATTGACGGATTTATTGAGCGTTATTCCAAGGGCTGGAAAATTGGGAGAATTTCCAAGACCGCGCTGGCTGTGCTGCGCTGCGCCATTTGCGAGATCCTGTATATGGAGGATGTTCCCAATGCAGCGGCTATAAATGAGGCTGTTGAGCTTGCAAAGGGCTACGATGATCCCGATACGGTTTCCTTTGTTAACGGTGTTCTTGGCGGCTTTATGCGCGGTGAAAGCAGCATTGCGGAGATTGAACAGTGATGGGCAGAGCAGCCTGTACAGTTACAGAACTTAATAACTACATTAAAAGTCTTATTGAGCAGGATGATGTTCTTCGTGAGGTTTGCGTGCGCGGAGAGCTTTCCAACTACAAGATTTACCCTTCAGGACACCACTATTTCACACTGAAAGACAGCGAGAGCAGCCTTAAATGTGTTATGTTCAAGAGCAGTGCCATGCGGCTTCGCTTTAATCCGCAAAATGGTATGGGTGTTTCCGTATACGGCTCTGTTTCTGTCTACCCCAGGGACGGTGCCTACCAGCTGTATTGCTCTGCAATTGTGCCTGAAGGTATTGGGGACCTGCAGATTGCCTATGAACAGCTTAAGGAAAAGCTTGCCGCAGAGGGCCTTTTTGATAGAAAATATAAAAAAGCTCTGCCCGCTTTTCCCGATAAGATTGCTATTGTTACATCAGCCGCGGGCGCAGCAGTCCACGATATGATCCGCATTCTCGGTCAGCGTTGGCCCATGAGCAAAGTGCTGCTTTTGCCTGTGAGGGTACAGGGTGTTGAAGCCCCGGCAGCGATTGCCGGAGCCATTCGCTATGCCAATGAGTTTAAACTGGCAGATGTGATAATCACAGTTAGAGGCGGTGGCTCT
>CAZYTE010000060.1:0-9373 GCA_964649425.1 uncultured Oscillospiraceae bacterium | reverse complement strand
GAAGCGAGATTTTTCGCAATATCACGCTTTTGCGAAAAATGTGGAGATTGAAGCGCTCAAAAAAGTCTGATAAGACTTTTTTGACAAGCTGAGGAGAGGCTTTAGCCTCTCCTTTTTTTAAAATAATTGAGCTATATATGTAAATAGGCTGTAATTCCGGGAAAAGCAGATTGAGCTCTATTGAATATACAACGATTATGTTGTAAAATGAATGTCAAAATAGAGAATTCATAAGGACGGAAGCTAATATGACGGATACTAAATACGATGCTCTGAAACTGAAAGGTCAGCTGTGCTTTCAGCTGTATGCCGCTTCAAGGGAGACCATTAAGCTCTACAAACCTTATCTGGACAAAATTGATCTTACCTATACCCAGTACATCGCTATGATGGTTCTGTGGGAAAAAAGCTGTGTTACCGTGAAAGAAATGGGCGAGCTGCTTTTTCTGGATTCCGGCACTCTTACCCCGCTGCTTAAGAAAATGGAACAAAAGGGCCTGCTTACCCGCACAAGATCTGTGACCGATGAGCGCAGCCTGAACATCCAGATCACCGAAAAGGGTGAACGGCTGAAGGATGAGGCCTTACATATTCCTTATGAGATGGCAAAATGCATACAGCTGGATGCTGAGGAGGCTCTGACTCTCTACAAAACTCTCTGCAAGCTGCTCGGCAAAGGTGAAAAAGAATAAGAAAAAGGGCGCCGTGGGCGCCCTTTTTGTTGTTTAGTATATACCGGTGAATCCGAAGATAATGCCAATTACAGTGCAGGCGCCAAGCGCAAACACCGGGTGGGGATTCCATTTTTTCAGTACGAAAAATACAACTGCAGCAAGAATGATGTTGGGGATGTTGAAAAGTGAGAGCACTGAGCCGCTGCTCTGGAAAGCGGGAATGTTCAGCAGAGCCAGCTTAATGACAGACAGAAGAGCCGCGGCGATCAGTGCCACGGAAGCGGCGCGCAGACCATAGAAAGCGGCGTTGACCAGCTTATTCTCCTTGAACTTGGTGATAAAACGGCAGACAATGAGAACGATAATTACGGAGGGAGCCACAAATCCCAGCGCGGCCAGCAAGCCGCCCAGAGGGCCGGAGGTCAAATAGCCCAGGTAAGTACAATAGTTCACGCCCACAGCGCCGGGGGTGGAGCCGCCGATGGCAATGGCGTTTGCGATCTGCTCGTAGCTGAACCAGCCTAAACGGTCAGAAATATCATAAAAGAAGGGGATAGAAGCCAGACCGCCGCCAAAAGTGAACAGACCGACCTTGAAAAATTCAAAGAACACTTTTAAGTAAAACATCAGGCTTTGTTACGCTCCTTTACACTGATAATCACAATTCCGGCGACAGCAGCCATAACTACATAAAGCACGGGGCTCAGGTCAAGGAAGACAGAACCGAGGAATACCGCACAGCAGATAAGCACAGTGGGGATATCGATGAGAGAGCCCTTGACCAGCTTCATAATGGTCTTGAGGATAAGAGCACACACACCAACACGAATACCAGCGAATGCGTACTGAACTGCAGGCAGATCAGAGAAGTTGCTGATAAAGGCTGCAATCGCGGTGATAATGAGGATCGAGGGGAAAGCAACACCAAGGGGCGCTGCAATTCCGCCGGCGACACCGCGGGTCTTACTGCCTACATAAACAGCCACATTTATTGCATTCGCACCGGGAGTACACTGGCCCAAAGCGAAATAATCCATCAGTTCCTCTTCAGTTGCCCATCCCTTTTTCTCAACGACCTCTCGCTGGAACATGGGAAGCATTGCATATCCACCGCCGAAGGTGAGGACACTTACACGGGCGAAAGTCAGGAACAGGTCCAAAAGTACCTTCATCGAAACACTCCTTAAAAAGTAATATAGATGCAATAAAGCTGCGATGCATAGTCTAGCCAAAAAACAAGTTCCTGTCAACCGTTTTATAAAAATCCTACAAAATATGACATGGAGAATTATGCATTGTTGCGGAGAATACTGGTAAAATACATAATTTCTATTGGTTAATATGTTAAAACTATCAAGGTTTGATTGCGTCTAATTGTATTTTTTGATGCAAATCGTAGAACTTATTGTTATTCTGACAGCAAACACTTGAATTATTTAGTCATTTACATTAAAATACTCTATTATTGATTGTAAAAGCCGGGATTTTACTAATTCTTGTGGGCCCGGCGGCCACATTTCCGGAGGTATCTACAATGCGAAAATATGTTCTGAAAAGAATACTCCTGATGTTTGTGCTTATCATAGGCATGACCTTCATTGTGTTCGCCAGCCTCTATGTTGCACCGGGTGATCCCGCAGCTATGGTAGCGGGTGCAAGCGCCACTGAGGAGGATATTGCCAGAGTTCGTGAAAGCTTAGGCTTGGATGAGCCGTTTTTCAAGCAGTATTTTATGTATCTGAACAGGCTTATACATCTTGATCTTGGCACCAGCTTTACCACTCGTCAGCCTATTTTGGATGAGCTGCTTGTCCGCTTGCCCAACACCCTGAACCTTGCCTGCGCCGCAATGATTCTGGCTGTTATTGTAGGCTTCCCCTGCGGCATAATATCTGCGCTGCGCAAGGATAAGATCGTTGACAATGTGCTCACCACCGGCGCAATGGTTGGTATCTCCGTCCCCAACTTCCTGCTGGGTACCATTCTTATCTATGTATTTTCTGTTGTACTTAAGCTTCTGCCCTCCGGCGGCATGACCCATTTCTTCTGGACTCCAACCGGATTCAAACAGGCGATTCTGCCTGCGATTGCCCTGTCCACATCCTCCGTTGCAAGCTTTACCCGTATCGGCCGCTCCGCAATGCTGGATGTTCTGCAGTCTGACTATATCCGCACCGCAAAGTCCAAGGGCCTGAAGGGCAAGACCGTTATCCTGGTTCACGCCCTGAGAAATGCTCTCATTCCTCTGCTCACTCAGCTGGGCACCAACTTCGGCAGCCTGCTGGGCGGTGCTATCATTACTGAGCAGGTATTTGTCATCAACGGCATCGGTACCTACCTCATCAACGGCATCAAGACCTACAACTATCCTGTTGTACAGAGCACCGTTCTCGTTGTTGCTGCCATGTTCATCATTGTCAACCTTATTGTCGACCTTGTCTACTGCGTGGTCGACCCCAGAATCAAGTACGAGTAAAGGAGGGAGAGCAAAATGGCAACAGTTAAGAAAAAAAACCCTGTTCGCACCGCGTTCCAGAAACTCTGGAAGAATAAACTGGCGACCGTCTGCTTCTTCGTCCTTATGGCTGAGATATTGATGGTAATCTTCGCTCCTGTGATCGCACCTTATGATTATGCCGCTCAGGATCCCTCCATCAAGCTTCGTCCCGGCTTCTGGGCAATTAATTCCGATGACCCCAATCCCCAGAATCAGTATGTTGAAGGTCACATTCTGGGTACCGATAATTACGGCCGAGATATCTTCAGCCGCCTGCTTTACGGCGGGCGCATCTCCCTGATGGTCGGCTTTGTGTCCACTGCCATGGGTCTGGCTGTAGGTGTTGTCTGCGGTTTGCTGGCAGGCTTCTATAAAAAGCTCGATAACCCGATAATGCGTGTTATGGATATGCTCTTTACTTTCCCCGGCATTCTGCTTGCCATGCTGATAATTGCAATGTTCGGTGTCAGCACCTTCAATGCGATGCTGGCTATCAGCATCTGGTCTATCCCCAGCTTTGCGAGAATGGTTCGCGGCAAGGTGCTTCAGCTCAAGGAAGAGGACTACATAATGGCGACCCGTTCTCTGGGTGCCAGAGACTCCCGCATCATCTTCATCCACATCCTGAAGAACTGCCTGCCCACCATCATTGTTATCGCCACCATGCGTATGGCAACCTCCATCATCTCCATTTCCACCCTGAGCTATCTGGGTATGGGCGTGACCCCTCCCATGCCTGAGTGGGGCGGCATGATTGCGGTTGGCAAGGAGTATATGTGGCAGCGTCCCAGCATGATCTTTATCCCCGGCATTGCGGTTATGATCACCGTTATCTGCTTCAATATCCTGGGTGACAAGCTCAGAGACATTCTTGACCCCAGCCTTCGCGATTAATTCGTGTAAAATGTTTGTACTGCCTTAGGCATTGCAATAGAAATCTTATAAGAAATGAGGAATCTCCAATGAGAAAGTCCAAGCTTCTGTGCCTGGTTCTTGCACTTTGCATGTGCGTCAGCGTTCTGGCAGGTTGCGGCGGCGATGGTTCCACCACCCCCACCACTACTACCACTACTACCACCACTACTGCTGACGGTGCAACTGCTACCAGCACCAACCCCGAAGTCGGCACCATGTTCCAGGTTGCACTGACTGCACCCTTTACCGGTTTCGACCCCCTGCGCACCAATGACAGCGCATCCACCTACGTAAATGCTCAGATTTACGAGACCCTGTACCGCATCGACCCCGTCACCGGCGAGTACATCTGCCTGCTGGCTGAGGCTCTGCCTGAGTTCAACGAGGACGGTACCTCCTGCACCATCAAGGTTCGTGAGGGCGTTAAGTTCCACGATGGCACTCCCTTCAACGCAGAGGCTGTTAAGTACACCTTCGAGCTGATCCAGGATCCCGACTTCGGTTCTGCCCGTGCATCCATCGCAAACTCCATCGACAGCATGGAGATCATCGATGAGTACACCATCAAGTTCAACCTGAAGTATGAGGACGGCGTTATCGTTGCAAAGTTTGCTCACACCAACTCTGCTATCGTTTCTCCCACCGCTCAGGCTAACCAGGATCTGATGGTCCAGCCTGTCGGCACCGGCCCCTACAAGTTCGTTTCCTCCATTTCCGGCTCCAATGTCGTTCTGACCTCCAATGAAGAGTACTGGGGCGGCGCTCCCGCTATCAAGGATGTCACCATGACCATCATCGCTGAGGAGTCCACCGCTATCGCCCGTATGGAGACCGGCGAGGCAGACTTCATGCCCAACCTGTCCGTTGAGAACATTGTCCGCGTTGACAACATCAGCAACGTTACCGTTGGCACCTCTGAGGCAGCTCAGATCTACTACCTGATGCTGCGCGGCGATTCCTACAAGAATCCCATTATGGCCAATGTTGAGTTCCGTAAGGCTCTGGCAATGGCTGTTGACAAGGACGGCTTTGTCCAGTACATGATGGAAGGCTATGCAGATCCCGCATACTCCGTCATCGGTCCCAAGATCACCGGCTACGCCAAGGAAGCTGAGGATGTTAACATTGCTTACGATCCCGAAGGCGCAAAGGCTATCCTCGACGCTAACCCCGGCTGGGCTGACGAGGAGATCTGCTTCCTGGTTCCCACCACTCCCATCTACCAGAAGATCGGTGAGTATGTTCAGGCTAACATGATCGCTGCAGGCTTCAATAATGTCAAGATCGAGTCCATTGACTGGTCTGCATGGCTGGTTGACTCCAAGGTTGACAACCGCTTTGACATCAGCCTTGCTGCATGGTCCAACGTTACCCGTGACGGTTCCGAGCTGATGGAGCCCAACTTCCACTCTGAGAACGGTGCTAAGCGTCTCCGCCTCAACGCTGAGGATGCTGCAATTGTTGACGAGTACATCATGAACAGCAAGACCACTTCCGATATGGCTGTCCGTACCGAGAATCTGCTGGCTTGCAACGCAGTTCTGCAGGAAGAGGCTTATGTACAGCCCATCTTCCACAACACCAACCTGTTCTGCTACAACGAGAACTACACCGGTGTTACCCGCGATCCCGGCGGCACCTTCTACCTGGTAGACATGGATTACGTCGGCTAATCGCCAAACTTAAACTTAATAGCACAGGATACACTTTTGTGTATCCTGTGCTTGAGAGTGTATTCTAAGCTATGCCCTTTGCTTTAGAGAGTATAGCTTAGAACACACCTATTATCAGGAGGATGCTTCTATGGCCAATAAAGTCCTTGAAGTGAAGGATCTTGTAACGACCTTCAGAATTGACAAAAAAGAATATGAGGTTTTGCGCGGAGTTTCTTTTGATCTGCATGAGAATGAGACTCTCTGCATGGTTGGTGAGTCCGGCTGCGGCAAGAGCGTTACCACTCTTGCTGTTATGGATCTGCTGCCCAACAACGGCCGCGTTGTCTCCGGCAGTATCAAGCTCAACGGAACTGAGCTTGTTGGCATGCCCAAGAAAGAGCGCAATGCTCTCCGCGGCAAGCAGATGGGCATGATTTTCCAGGAGCCCATGACTGCGCTCAATCCTCTGCTGACCATCGGCCGCCAGATGACCGAGGCTCTCATGCTCCATCAGGGTCTGAGCAAGAAGGAGGCCCGCGAGGTAGCTCTGAGCTATTTGGAAAAGGTCGGTATCGCGAACCCCGAGGACCGTTTGAAGCAGTTCCCGTTCCAGCTGTCCGGCGGTCTGCGCCAGCGTATTATGATTGCCATGGTCATGGCCGTAAAGCCCAGCCTCCTTATTGCCGACGAGCCCACCACCGCTCTGGATGTTACCATCCAGAAGCAGGTTCTGGTTCTGCTCAACAAGCTGAAAAAGGATGTGAGCACCGGCGTTCTCTTCATCACCCATGACCTGGGTGTTGTTGCCGAGATCGCTGACCGTGTCATTGTTCTCTACTCCGGCCGCAAGGTTGAGGAGGGCACCATTGAAATGATTTTTGCAAAGCCCCAGCACCCCTACACCATTGGCCTTATGAACGCTGTTCCCAATGTCGAGCTGGATGACTTTGATATTCAGCCCATCCCCGGCACCTTCCCCAACATCACTGAGGATATCGGCGGCTGCCGTTTCCATCCCCGCTGCCCCTACGCTACCGAACGCTGCCGTCAGGAAATTCCCCAGGAGCTGGAAATTGAGCCCGGCCACTTTGTATGCTGCCACAAGGTCGAGGAGGAGAATAAGTAATGAACGAAAGAAAAATGCTCCTTGAGCTTAAAAAGCTGAAGAAATACTTCCCTGTGCGCAGAGGCGTTAACATCAAAGCTCTGGAAGATGTATCCATCTCCATCTATGAGGGTGAGAAGTTCGGCGTTGTCGGCGAGTCCGGCTGCGGCAAGTCCACCCTTGGCCGTGTTATTCTGCAGCTTTATCCCCAGACCTCCGGTGCCAGCATTTACTATGGCAAGAGTCTGGATGAAATGTGCCCTGCCTATGTTGCAAAGGAGATCAAGAAGCTCCCTGAGTACCAGAGCAAGGCAACTGAGTATTATCAGAAATCTCTGGAAATAGACAAGAAGATCCAGGCACTTGAGAATGAGAAGGAAGCCCTCTCTGCTATGGGTACCAGCAAGGAGACCCGCAAGCAGGTCAGTATCTCCAAGAAGATCGCATCCCTTGAGTACAAGTCCAAGGAACTGCGCAAGGATGCATCCAGACAGCTCCGTGAGGGCTCCAGAACCGTTGGTTCACTGATCCTCTGCAAGGATCTGCCCAAGGTTCAGGAGCTTTACAGCAAGGCTCAGAAGGAGACTGCAAAGGCATCCGCTGCCATCAAGAACTACCGCAGCCTTGACAAGCAGTATGAGGAAAGCCGTGTTAACGGCAAGGTCAATGATGCCATCCTCAAGCAGATGGAGACCGCCAGAGAGATGGCGGAGGCACATGTTGCTTCCGCAAAGAAGTTCCGTCACGAGGCTTGGGAGACCTACCATGAAAAGGATATTCTGCCCATTACCGAGCGCTGCGAGGATCCCGATTACCGCAGAAAGCTGGACGGCAACTATGAGACCGGCATCAATCTTGGCAAGCTGACCGGTGAGGAAATGCGTGAGCTGCGCCGCGAGATGCAGATGATCTTCCAGGATCCCGCAGCCAGCCTTGACCCCCGCCAGTCTGTCGGTCAGTCCATTGAAGAGGTCTTTAAGATCAATACCGACTATCCCGCTGAGGTCCGCAAGGAAAAGACCATGGAGCTGCTGGAGAAGGTCGGCCTGAAGCAGGAGCACTACTACTCCTACCCCCATGCCCTATCCGGCGGCCAGAAGCAGCGTGTAGGCATTGCCCGTGCCATCGCTCTGGATACCCGCTTCGTTGTTCTGGATGAGTCTGTCTCGGCACTGGATGTTTCTGTTCAGGCTCAGATCCTGCAGCTGCTCAACGAGCTCAGTGAAGAAAAGCACCTGACCTACTTCTTCATCACTCACGATTTGGGTGTTGTAAAACACTTCTGTGACCGTATTCTGGTCATGTACCTGGGCAGCACCTGCGAGCTGGCTGACAGCGACAAGCTGTTCCACAATCCTCTGCACCCCTATACCGAGTCCCTGCTGGCAGCGGTTCCACGTATCAAGATCAATCAGGAGCATTCCACCGAGTCTGTTCTCGAGGGCGAGGTTCCCAGTGCTATCAATCCCCCCAAGGGCTGCCCCTTCCACACCAGATGCTCCAAGTGCATGGAGATCTGCAAGTGCGAGAAGCCCACTATGGTCAAGATCGAGCCCGGCCACTTTGTTGCCTGCCATCTGTACTCCAAAAAATAGTCTAAAAAAGGTTGTTTAAATATGAAAACTCCTTTCAATCCCACATATCAGCGTTACCCCTCTCAGCGTTATCCTGTCTATGCCAATAACGGCATGGTAAATACCTCCAGCCCCCAGGCCGCGGCAGCAGGTCTGGAAGTGCTGAAAAAAGGCGGCAACGCAATGGACGCGGCGGTGGCAACCGCTGCCGCCCTCACTGTTGTTGAGCCCACTGCAAATGGAATTGGTTCCGATGCCTTTGCACTTGTCTGGTCTGCCAAGGACCAGAAGCTCTACGGTCTCAACTCCAGCGGGCCTGCCCCCATGGCAGCTTCCATTGAAGCTATCCTGGGTGACAAGAAGGACAAAGAGGGCAAAATGCCTACCTACGGCTGGACTCCTGTCACCGTTCCCGGTGCCCCCAAGGCATGGGCAGAGCTGAACAAGCGCTTCGGCAAGCTGTCTCTGGCTGAGGATCTGGCTCCCGCTGTGAACTATGCAAGAGAGGGCTATCCCTGCTCTCCCAATCTGGCTCTCATGTGGAAGCGTGCCCACAATAAGTTCCTGCAGACCTGCACCACCCCCGAGTTTGACGAGTGGTACAAGACCTTTACCCCCGAGGGCAAGGCCTATGAAGCAGGCGACATCATCAAGCTTCCCAACCATGCCAACACCCTTGAAGCCATCGGTGCCACCGGTGCCGACGCTTTCTACAAGGGTGAGATCGCAAAGAAGATCGATGCTGACAGCCGCGAGTTCGGCGGCTACATCCGCTATGAGGATCTGGAGGCATATGAGGCAAAGTGGGTTGAGCCCATCCGTGTGAATTACAGAGGCTATGAGGTCTGTGAGATCCCCCCCAACGGACAGGGAATTGTCGCTCTGATGGCACTGAATATACTCAAGGAATTTGAGTTTAACGAGAAGGAAAATGTGGAGACCTACCACAAGCA
>CAZYTE010000059.1:0-9389 GCA_964649425.1 uncultured Oscillospiraceae bacterium | reverse complement strand
CCATGGCGATGTCGCCGGACTGCTCGTCGATGTTGGTGATGATGCCGCAGGTGTCACAGTCAAAGCCGTACTTCGCGCGGGTATAGCCGATGCCGCGGATGACCTCGCGGGTGATCTTGGGGATGTCCACATAGCACTTGGTGCTGATCTCGCCCATAACATGGACAAGGCCGGTGGAGACAACGGTCTCACAGGCTACGCGGCCCATGGGGTCCTGCTCCAGAATAGCGTCCAGAACAGCGTCCGAGATCTGGTCGCAGATTTTATCGGGATGTCCTTCGGTTACGGATTCAGAAGTAAACAGGAAATTACTCATTTTATATATCCTCCACACAATAATTTACACATTAAAAACGCGCCCCGCCTGTCGGCGGAGCGCGCAGAATTTACGCATTGACAGAGCCTCATCTCTCGTTTCACCGCCGGATTTGGCACCTTGCACTTTGCAGGTTGCCGGGCTTCACAGGGCCGTTCCCTCCACCACTCTTGATAAGGTGTTAAATTTTACAATGGAATTATATCAGTATTATCCCATTTGTCAATACTTTTATTCGACGGATTTCAAAGATTCCGTCATGTTCACCTTCTCCAGCTTTCCGCGCATTGCCAGATTGCAGAGCCACGCAAACACAATTGTCATAACAAAGCCCAGAGCGTAGCTCAAGGGCGCAACTTCATCGCCGAAGCACATACCCTCAACCTGCAGGAGACTAATGACAAAGCCGTGGAAGATTTTGCCCATCAGCATGCCCACAGCCGCACCCAAAAAGGACAGCATCACATTTTCACGGAGAATATAAGAGGCCGTCTCCTTGGGATAAAATCCCAGGACCTTTACGGTTGCCACTTCTCTGATTCGCTCCAGAAGATTAATGTTTGTCAGGTTATAAAGGGTGATAAATGCCAGTGCGCCTGAGCAGACTATCAGCAGCAGAACCACCATGTCAAGGCTTGCCATGGATTCCGCCATCATCTCCTGCTCCTGAGCCATAATGGACACATAGCTTATGCCCTCCTCACTTCTCAGCTTTGCGCCCAGCGCGGCGGCATCAACGCCCTCTCTGACAGAGAGAATGGCGGTGTTATTGGGCTGATCGTCCACAGTTTCAGGGCTTACATAGATATAGTTGCCCACATAGTTTTCGCATATGGCGGTGATAAGCAGTTCTCTGTCAAGGCCATCGTCGGTAGTCACACGGATGCTGTCCCCGGCTTCAAGCTCAAGCTGCTGGGAAACCCGGGTGCTAAGCACCGCCTGTCCCTCGCCGGGACAGGGGATGCTGCCCTCATCATTGAACAGCTCTATCATGCCCTCAAGACTTCCGGGCTGAGCGGCGATAAGCCGGGCGGTCTTTTCGTCCACAGTATTTGTCAGAGTGGCCTCCGCCTGATAAGTCAGCACACAGTCGGCCTGTCCACTCCAGAGTTTTTCCACATCGTCCTGAGCAGAGAAGTCTTCCGGCTCGTATTTTACAGACAGGTCATAGAGGAATATCTTTTCATACTGGTCACCCAGAACATTCACGACCGAGTCTCTGACGCCGAAGCCTGCCACCAGCAGGGCGGTACAGCCGCCTATGCCCAGCAGCATCATGAACACTCTGGACTTATAGCGCAGGGCATTGCGGATGGTGACCTTGTTGAGGAAGGACAGCCGCTTCCACAGTGGTTTGATATACTCTATAAATACACGCTTGCCCCTGCCCTCCACCTTGGGGCGGATAAGCTCCGCAGGCTTTGCGGAAAGCTCTCTGCGGCAGGCATACCATGTGACCAGCAGGGTGCCCAGAACCGCCACTGCCAGACAGCTGAGGCACATGGTGAGATCATAGTAAAACTCAAGCTTTGCGTAGTCATACAAAATATTGTAAGCTATCCATACAATATAAGGAATGACCGTAACTCCCAGCGCAAAGCCTGCCACACAGCCGAGAAAGGCCGAGGAGCCGGAGTACAGCAGATATTTGCTCATTATGGCACCGGAGGAATAGCCCATGGCCTTCAGTGTGCCTATCTGGGTGCGCTCCTCGGTGACCATTCTGGTCATGGTGGTGGAGCAGACCAGCGCCGCAATAAGGGCAAAGAACACAGGGAACACATTAGCTATGGCATCCACTATGCTCACATCGTTTTTAAATGTAGCGCAGCCGGAGTTTTCATCCCTTGTCAGAGTGTAGAGGTCAAGCTGAAGCTCCTCGTCTATCTCGGCAATGGCATCCAGCAGCTCCTGCTCACCATCCTCAAGTTCCTTAAAAGCGTCTGCCAGCTCCTTTTCCACTTCCTCTACGGCTTCGTAGTAATCCTCCCAGCCGGAATTGATATCATACTGACTTGCCTCCAGATAAGCTCTGTTGGCATCAAGCTCAGCCTGCTGCGAGGGCAGACCGGCATAGTTATCGCTGAGCATCTTCCGGTTTTCTTTCAAAGCCTGCTCTGTGGCCGAAAGGGTATAGGCTTCAATTTGGAGCTGCCCCTCTTCAGATGCAAATTCAGCTTCTTTGGCAGAAAGCGCTGTTTTTGCGGCCTCCAGCTCATCACGGGCAGCTTTAAGCTGTTCTTCCTTGCCCTCAACACCGGTATATTGATCAACCGCAGCCTGCTTGTCTTTGACCGCCTCTTCAAGTGGGGCAATGGCAGCTGTTTTACGGGCCGCAAAATCTGCCATTTTAGTCTGCAGCGCTGTCTGATCCAGAGCATTCTGCTCCAGCTGTCTGTCTATGTCGGCAATGCCAAGGGGGATCTGAACATAGGCATCATCTATCTGTTTTTGGTATGCGTCTATCTGCCCGAGGCCGTAATCCAGCTGCTCCTGAGATTCTCTCAGCTGAGCGGCGGCATCCGCCAGCTCATCCCGCGCCTCCTGCTTGCCGTCCTCATATTCCTGCCAGCCCTCGTCCAGCTCTTTTCTGGCATCGGCGATCTCCTGATCCGCCTCCGCTTTCAGTTCTTTATACCGCAGCGCGCCCCGCTGATTCAGGAACGCTTTAATATCGCCCTCCATTGCATCCCGGGCCGCATCATATTCATCGCTAAACGCGGTATAGGGCAGCTCGGCGCACACCAGCAGCTCGTGGTAGACATCAGAGTCAAAGCCCTCCTCAGTCAGCAGCACAAAACCGCTGATACTGCCGGAGCCCAAATGAGTGCTGCCTCTTTCAACGCTTATGAATCTGGGCGTTTTTGCAATACCCACTATGGTGTAGCTGCCATAGCGCAGCATATCCAGAGTCTCCTGCTCATTGCCCGGAGCAATTCTGATTTTACTGCCGATATCCTCGGAAGTGAAAAACAGGCTATCCACCAGACACTCTCCCGCATTTTCAGGCATGCGCCCCTCGATAAGCACCGGCACGCAGACCTCATCCGTTATGGACAGGAACTTGAAAGCCTCCTGTTTTTCATCTCTCTGCAGCAGCACATCCAGAGTGTAGCCGCCCTCGGCATATTTCACATATTCCAGCTCATTGAAAGCCTGCACATCCCCGTCTGTCAGCCCCAGACTGCTCATAAGCTGAAAATCATACATCCGCTGCTGCTCCAGATAATCATGGGCAGTGCCGCTCATTGCAGGCTCGGAGCTTTTAAGGCCCGCAAAGAAGCCAACGCCCAGAGCAACAATGGCAAGGATCGCCATATACCGCCCGAAGGTGGCCCGTATGGAGCGCAGCAGCATTTTTAAAATATTTCCGTTCATCCCATCACCACTCGATCTGCTCTACCGGGATAACATTCTCATTTTTGCTGACGGAGCGGATGGTGCCGCTCTTGACTTTTATGACGCGGTCGGCCATGTCGCAAAGGGCCTTGTTATGGGTGATGATAATAACCGTCATGCCGGTCTGGCGGCAGGTATCCTGAAGAAGCTTTAGAATAGCCTTGCCGGTGTTGTAATCCAGTGCGCCGGTGGGCTCATCGCAGAGCAGCAGCTTGGGATTCTTGGCAAGGGCTCTGGCGATGGCAACGCGCTGCTGCTCACCGCCGGAAAGCTGGGCAGGGAAGTTGCCCTTTCTCTCGCCCAGACCAACCTGCTCAAGAACCGTGGCGGGGTCAAGGGAGTTCTTGTTCAGTTGGGCGGCGATCTCCACATTTTCAAGAGCGGTCAGATTGGGGATAAGATTATAGAACTGGAAAACAAAGCCCACATCTTTGCGCCGGTAATCGATGAGCTGCCTGGAGCTGAAGGCTGAAACCTCCACGCCGTCCACAACTATCCTGCCCTCGGTCAGGCTGTCCATGCCGCCGAGAATGTTCAAAAGGGTAGTCTTACCTGCGCCGGACTCACCGACAATGACGCAGATCTCGCCCTTTTCGATCTCAAAGCTGGCATCGCGCAGCGCGGTCACTTCCACCTCGCCGGACTTATATACTTTCTTAACATTTTCAAAGCTAATAAACTTGTTTGCCACCTTGATCCCTCGCATAATGATGATAAAAAAATTCTATCATAAATTTTAATCCAACACAATTGCACTGCAAACAAAAGCATGGTAATATCTAAATAATTTACGAAAAGGACTTATTTTTTTGCCATGAAAAAAATCTCAAAGCTCATTTCTCTTCTGCTGGCAATGCTCATGCTGTCCTCGGTGTTTGCAGGCTGCTCGGCGGAAGATGTTGCGGATATTGCTCAGACAGCCTATGACATAGCCACCATCGTTGAGGAAGTGGCCAGCACCGAAGCCTCTGATGATGAGCCCCCGGCCCCCACGGAAAGCCTCCCGAAAGCGCCCGAAGAGGTCAACAAAGAAAGCCCTGTCACCGATGAACCGGAAGCTCTTGACCCCGACGGCAGCTATACCGCCAAGGAAGATGTTGCCCTGTACATCCACACTTATGGCTGCCTGCCATCCAATTTTATCACCAAGAGCGAGGCCCGTGCCGGCGGCTGGAGCGGCGGCTCTCTGGAGCCCTATTTCCCCGGTATGTGCATAGGCGGTGATTATTTCGGCAACAAGGAGGGTCTGCTGCCCAAGGCTTCCGGCCGCCAGTGGACAGAATGTGACATCGACACCCTGGGCGCCGACAGCCGCGGAGCAAAGCGCATTGTTTTCTCCAATGACGGTTTGATCTACTACACCGACGATCATTATGAAAGCTTTACTCTCCTTTACGGCACGCCCTGATTATCAAATTGTCCGCCTGACCGGCGGGCAATTTTCCGCTCTATTATTTTCCATTTTTTGACAATTCGACAAATTTCGACATTTGTGTTATACTTTTTCTGATAAATATTGTCAAAAGATATTGTTTGCCATCGAATCGTCGAATATTATGTCAACAAGTTCTCAGCGTTCTTCGACAGGATTCGCTTGTTCTAAAAGTGTCAACTATGGTAAATTCAATGCGAGATGACGGTAAAACTACTTGAAATAACAAAAGTGAAGTTCCGTATATTCGCATATGCATAACGGGAGGATAAAAAATTATGGAAACCAAAATTCGTGTTCTGATCGCTGATGCAAACCCGGATTCCTGCTCACTGATGTCTGATCTGCTGAACGCAGAGGAAGACATGGAGCTGGTAGGTATTGCATCTGACGGCATCGAGACTCTTGCGCTGGCCGCCGAACTGAAGCCGGATGTGCTGCTGCTTGAACTGGTGCTGCCCAAGCTGGATGGCCTTGAAGTTCTGCGCCAGCTGCCGGAGACAGGCTCAGACTGCCATGTGATAGTGCTCACCGGCTTTTATAACAGTCAGGTCGTGGCAGACTGCTCCGCAGGCGGTGTAGAGTATTTTCTGCCCAAGCCCTGCGATGCGCCTGTGCTCTTCACCCGCATCCGTCAGGTCATGGGCAGGCAGCAGAGCTCTGTGCCTGCCGCAGGCTTCGACTGCAAGGCAAATTCCCCGGCCGCAAAGCAGGAGGCAAGTCTGGAAGCTGTGGTCACTGACATTATCCACGAGATAGGTGTGCCCGCTCATATCAAGGGCTATCAGTATCTGCGTGAGGCTATTATTCTCACCATCAACAATATGGACATGATAAACGCTGTCACAAAGGTGCTTTACCCTGAGGTCGCCAAGAAATTCAGTACCACTCCCTCCCGCGTCGAGCGTGCCATCCGTCACGCCATCGAGGTGGCTTGGGACAGAGGTGATATTGAGGTCTTGCAGAAGTTCTTCGGTTACACTGTAAGCAACATCAAGGGCAAGCCCACCAATTCAGAATTCATCGCCATGATCGCTGACTGCCTTTCTCTCAGAAGAAAACAGGCCACATTGTAAAAAAAGCCTGAATTTTCAAAGCCTTTCGTTTTTTGAAAATCTGCGTTCATAGCGATGAACAGCAACAAACTTCAATGAAATTGGCTTAAAAACCCTATAAACTTTTTTTCAAGGCTATGAATATCCCCAGTTTATTGGCTCAATTTTGAACCTATAAACTGGGGGTATTTTGCTATGTTCAACACCAAATTTGACTACCTGATTGATGAGTATATGATTAACTGCCGAAGCAGACAGTTAAGAGAGAAAACTATGAGCAGGCATTGAGGCTCTTTGAGCAGTGGTGCATGGACACATGGAGCATCTTTCCGCATCAATGCCGCAGTCTTCTCTGAGATAATCAACGATGCCGGAGGCGGGAACCGCGTGCCCCTCGTCAGAGTATCTCATCAGGTATTCAATGGCTATGTATGGCTTTATCTTCTGATGGTCGCGCTTGCCACTGCTTTCTCTTGGTATTGTTATCGCCTCCACCAGTATTGTAATAGAAAGGATCCTTTTGGTATAGAAAAAGATGCAGAAACTACTATGCTATGCTATAATAAAAGTAAATACTCAAGTTTCTAATAATCAACGATTTGTGAAGGATGTGGGTTGTAAATGCATTATTGGATAGAAGAATTAAACACCATAAATGATTGCCCAAATGATCATCATCCATTACGAGAGATAAAGTATGAACGTTTTGGAGAGAGAGCTTTTATTGCAAAAGAATGTTCGTTCTGCTCTGGAATTTTTATGCCTTATATCAGCGCTGATATTGCCGCTAAACGTTCCGATGTTAGTATTGGGTGTCTAAGTAGCAAAGAGCAAAATAGAATACAGGCTTTAAAAAGAAAGTCATTAGAAGGAAAAAATAAACATTATGAATCGCAGAGAAGGGCTGAACTAGAGTCGATTAGGCGAAAAAATGCTGAAGAAGATGCCAGAAAGCAAGGGTATGAAGAACAGCGGCAACGTGAGGTTGCTCTATTGCAAATCAAAAGAAATGAGTTCAAACAGAAACTTGCGATTTCGTTTGAGGCAGATTTTTTCTCCTCTGAGGATTATTTTAAGAAAAACAATGCAGAAAAGCTTTTGCAGATAGAAGAATTTCATAAACTTAGAGAAGACTATGTTGCTGAGTGGTTCAGGAAAAATACTCCTTCGTCTGAGAATACACCTGATGCAGAGCAAATTGCAGCAATTGCTTCTACCCATAAAAACATTGAGGTTGTTGCAAGAGCAGGTAGCGGAAAGAGTTCTACTATCGTTAATCGCTTTCGTTTCTTGACCGAACATTGTCATATAGATGCAAATTCAATACTTCTTTTGGCATTCAACAAAAAAGCCGCTGAAGAACTTCGTTGTAAAATTAGAAACCTCCTCCATACGCACGACGAACGAAAAGCAAATATGCCTCATGTGATGACCTTTCATGCATTGGCACATTCTATAGCAGCGCCAGAAGAAACAATCATATACGATGATGATGAAACAGGAACAAAAACGCTAAGCAGAACAGTACAAGCTATTATAGATGAAAAGCTGCGGGATATTGAATTTTCATCAAAAATAAAACAGATTATGCTATCGCATTTCAAAGGCAATTGGGAATCGATAGAAAAACGTGGGCATAATCTTTCAGTAGAAAAACAGTTGATATATCTGCGCTCACTACCTAGTCAGACATTAAAAGGTGAATATGTAAAGTCATACGGCGAAAAAGTAATTGCAAATACTCTCTTCGAATACGATGTCGACTACTTATATGAAAAAGCAACTCACTGGTATGATGGCACTGTTTATCGTCCCGATTTTACCATTTATACATCTAACAAAAAGAACGTAATAATTGAGTATTTCGGACTCGCTGGTAATCCGGAATATGACCAACAAATTCAACTTAAAAGAGCTTTTTGGGCGCACAAAGAAGCAACTTTATTAGAGGTATATCCATCTGACTTTTCTGGAGATTCAGAAAGTTTTACTTCTAAACTTTTGGAACATCTCAAAAAAGAGGGAATCCCTTATCGTAAACTTTCTGAAAAAGAACTTTGGGAGCGCATAAAGGATCGAGCAATTGATGAATTTACAGTAGCAATAAAATCGTTTATTGGACGTTGTAGAAAAAAAGAACTCTCCTCTGAAGGTTTAAAAAACCTTATTCAATCTTATTATTGCGATCTAGATACCGAAAACATGTTCCTTGAACTTGCCAGCAATATCTATGATGATTATCTGAATTGCATTGAAAGTAAGCATCTTGAAGATTTTGATGGTCTAATGATCAAAGCAAGAAATTGTATTCAGGTTGGCAAGACAGGCTTTGACAAAAGAGATAGCCGAGGGGATCTTAAGGAACTACGTTTTATAATGATCGATGAGTATCAAGACTTTTCCTTTTTGTTCGATAACTTTCTGCAAACAATCCTTTCTGTTTGTCCGACAGCTAGCATTTTCTGTGTCGGTGATGATTGGCAGGCCATAAATGCATTTGCAGGTTCTGATGTACAGTATTTTCAGCAATTCCTTAAACAATATGATTTTTCAAACAGGTATTATCTGAAAACAAACTATCGTTCAAGCAGAGGAATTGTATCCTTGGGGACTAAATTAATGTCAAAAGGAAATAGTCCTGAAGTCATAAAGGCTTACAGACAGAAAGATAGCAAGATTAGCGTGGCTTATTTATCTTCTTTTACACCTTCTCGTTCTGAGCAAAGTGCCCACGGAACCGATTACATTACTCCTGCAATTCTAAGATTGGTATCCAACATTTTAGCTGAAAACAAAAATGTTGTCTTCCTTGCTAGAACCAATGAGCGTTTTCCCTGTAATTTTACCTGTCATGTTGACACAAGAGGATCTAGCCTAGAGCGTTTCTTAGCATCCATTCAGTCATTTTTTGCTCCAGAGCAAAGAACACGGATTTCAGCATCAACCACTCATAAGTACAAGGGAAAAGAAGAAATAGCCGTAATTGTACTTGATGCAATAAATGGATTCTATCCTCTAGTTCATCCTGCATGGATTTTCCAGAGAGTTTTTGGTGACACACTAGATAAAATTTATGAGGAAGAGAAACGGTTATTTTATGTTGCTATCAGTAGAGCCAAAGATGACTTGTACATACTAACAAGCCGTGGAGATGAATCTCCTTTTTTAAAGGGACTCGGCACCCTTA
>CAZYTE010000058.1:0-9503 GCA_964649425.1 uncultured Oscillospiraceae bacterium | reverse complement strand
TATAAGGCTGATTATGAGGCTTGGGAAAAAATATACACCAGTCTCAAGCCTGAGATACACATCGACTTTGCATACAACAGAGCATATTGGTCTCAGTTTGAGACCCCGGTGCAGACTGTTTCCAATACTGTGTATGAAAACTTCATGTACAGCTACGATCAGGACATGGGCCTTAAAAGCTATGGAGCCTGTGTTGATCTGCTTGTAAATTATTACTACGAAAAGGCAACTGCCTGATTGTGGCTGTAAAATGTTCAGATCGGCTCAAAGTTATACCAATATATAGGGGGAGAGATATGCCTTTACCGGATATCTCTCCTTTTTTAGTTTTATTTGCCGTTGAGTCCGTTTTATCGTACAGTTGTATTTGTATAATTATTCCATAGAGGGGGTGCCGGCATGATTTTAAGTGCGATCTATAATAAAGGGAAAATATATTTTAAGCATTACGAATTATCCGGTGTATTTCCCCTGCTGTCGAGAACTGCCTTGATGAATACGGCAAATAGTGGCACAGTCTCCTTGATGAAGCAAACAGACTGCTTTCCGTGTTCATCGAGCTCAGCAATCGGTAAGGACTACATGATGCGAAAACTCAGCCCTCACGGTGCTTCATTCTGGAAAGAGCGCGATAAATACAGGACTTAGATAAAATATATCCGCGGATGGTCTGATTTGGCGCTGAGTTTGTATGAAACCACGGAGTTTTACGGATTTTAGGAGGTGGCTGCATGGATAAATATAGCATGATGGATATTCTCGGCATAAGCTCTGCCGAGGATTCTCCTGAAGACATCCCGTCAACAGTTGTTCCTTTTACCAAAGATGACCGGTATGTTGCGGAAATGAGACGCTCATTCGCCGGACAAAAGTGGGCTAAGCCTGTGGAAACGGATAATGGGATATACATTTGGCGCAAAGCAGATGAGTATGTCAAGCAGTGGCTGCCGAATAAAGGGTATACAGTCCTGGAGTCTGCAATCTTTGATGACTGTATCGGATATCGCTGCAGCAGAAAAGACTATGCCTATTCTATTTTTATGTACGCTTATGGCAAAAATAAAACGGCTCAGCTGGATGGTGAGTTCTGCAGTAAGCTGGCAAAGCTGCCCTTTGCGGAAAACAGCATAATTCTGATTTTGTATCTCAATGTCTACCGTTACATGGAGGGCTCAGAAATCAGGTATCGGGTGAGAAATTATTATGGAAGCGATGAATACGAGCCTGAGTTCTGGCATCTCAAAAAGGTCAATGGCTCTTATCTGTTTGAATATTATCCCCGCAAGGAAATGATGGATCAAATATGGCAGCTTATGTACGCATTTAACCGCGAAGATACGGATATTTACGATTGCATTATCACAGACGATAATCCCGCTATTGAAGGGATACCCAATCATTCCGATGCATTTATGAACAGCGATTTTTACGGAACACTGCGCAATATGCACCGTGAATACGGTGATATGAAGCTGGGATATGTTCGCTACAATGATGCAGTTTACAGCTCCGTTCCGTATATTGAAGGTCTTGGTTTTTTCGGATGGAAATCATACAACACAACCAATCGCATGCACAGCATGATCCGATACCCCTTTGATGGCGGAGAACGGAAAGTTGCGGAGTTCATCAAAACAGAGCAGCGTGAGCCGGATGATTTATTTAGCTTTATCCCAAAGCTTATAAATGCCGTTCCTTTGCCCCCTGTTCCCACAGAACACTTTGCTGTAAAGCTTTTCTTTGATAATGGAGAATGCAGAAAATATGTACTGCCGATTTCGGCCGGGGATGAGCGAGAGGATGTTCTTTCTTATCGTGGCCATGTTTTCACTGATGATATCTGGGCCTCCGTATCGGTTGTTCCCCGACGCGAAAACCGCTGCAGCGGCTATCCGGAATGCGGGCCGGCAATCATGTTTAAGAACGGGCTCTGTGTTGCGGGGACTCGCTGCTATTTGGAAAGCGTTCCCTACTCTGAGCCGGAGATTGTGGATGAGGTCATCTATTCCGATGAGACACGGCAAATCCGAAAGATCTGGAAATGGAATGTGAAATCACTGTATGAAGACGCTGAGACCGGTCTTCTGGAAGTTCTGATCAGCGGTCAGGCATTCAACTGGTATGGAAAATCTGTATTCGCGTCCATTGATGGCAAGCGGCTGACCAGTCTGACCTTCGATATCATAGACAGTTTTCGGAAAGGACTCGCCCGCGTTGCGATCAGCGGCTACGGGTATGGCTTTGTCGACAAGGATATGAGTCTTGTTGTCCCAATGAAATACGATGAAGCAGAGCACTTTTGGGACGACAGGGCAAAAGTCCGGCTGGGTGATAAATGGCTGTACATTGACAAAAACGGCTGTGAGTTGGAGATCGGCAGCAAAGCTATCCGAGGAAACTATCAGGAGATTGGCAATTACTCAGAGGGGATGTGCCGCGTATCAACGCTTAAGCTGCGCTTCGTTGATCTCGCCTACCATTCTGATTATGATCAAATTGCAGGTACATGGGGATTTGTCAATGAAGCGGGAGAGGAAGTGATTCCCCCTCAATATGTTTATGCCTATGATTTTGAAGACGGTATCGCCATTGTTGCCAAAGGAGAGTGGACGATCGACCCTAAATGGGACAATGAATACAATCAGGGCCGCTACTGGACGGAGGAAGAGCTTTGGGGCGCTATTGACAGAGACGGAAATGAAGTTATCCCGTTCATCTTCGATGAAATCAACTTCTTCTCTGAGCGCACAGATATATTTATGGTGCATTACGGAGCTTGGAAGGATGGTCACTGGGGTGTAATTGATAACAAAGGAAGGTGGCTGATTGAGCCTGTCTATGGTGGCTTCGGTTATGAATCATGGAATGATCTGATCGTATTTTATGCGGGAGATCCGGATGCAGCGGGCGATGATCTCCTCATGGGAATCTATGATCTCACACAAAAGAAAGTTCTGTTCGAGCCGCAATTTCTTGATGTCAGTTTCTGCAGTAATGGAGATATGCTGGTTGAAGTGTTTGACCGGGAACTTGGACGAACAATCGAAAAAATTATTGATCGTACAGGGAAAGAACGCTTCAAATCAGTATACTCGTCAATCTATACCTGGAAAGAGCCATACGAAGTGGTGATCCGCGATAAAGATGGCGATAAGCATGGTTTGATCGATAAAAACGGAAATGCAATTCTTCCTTGCATATACGAAAGCTCGTGGAATGGTATTATGCATGAGCAAAGGCGAATCTGTTTCGTTGAGAATGGAAAACAGGGCCTGATGGATTATGACGGCAACATCATTGTTCCGGCGATCTATCATGAAATTCATGGTCACACAGAGCAGTTTCTAACCGTCAGGCTTGGCGATGAGGATAACTACAAAGAAGGACTGATCACTCTGGATGACAAAACAGTAATCCCGGCGCAGTACGAGCGCATTGGTTGGTGCAGAGACCATAAGCATTTCTTCTGCTGCTCCGATGGATGCTGTGAAATGTATGTTGTAGAAGATTACAATGCCGCACCTTGAGTTCCTGTCGAGATAAAGGTCAAAAACAGCGGATATTCGCGCTCCGGACAGAAAAAGGGTATGCACATTGAGGTGCATACCCTTTTTGTCAACAACGGTTCTATGGCAACTGCCATAATTTTCGGAAAACTGTTTTATTCTTAGTTCTTCAGGCTGTGAAGAGGAGCCGGGATCCTGCCGCCTCGGGCAATGAACTCTTCGGAAGAGCCGGCGTGCAGGGGCATGACCGGAGCGGTGCCCAGCAATCCTCCGAAATCAATGCGCTCGCCAACCTTTTTGCCAACGGCAGGAATGATGCGTACGGCGGTAGTCTTGGTGTTTACAACGCCGATTGCAGCCTCATCGGCGATAATCGCGGACAGGGTGGAGGCATCGGTATCACCGGGTACGGCGATCATATCAAGGCCAACGGAGCAAACACAGGTCATTGCTTCCAGCTTGTCCATGCACAGAGTGCCTGCTTCAACAGCTGCGATCATGCCTGCATCCTCGGATACGGGAATAAATGCACCGGACAGGCCGCCCACATGGCCGGAGGCCATGACGCCGCCTTTTTTGACCGCGTCATTGAGCAGAGCGAGAGCGGCAGTGGTGCCGTGGATTCCGCATCGCTCAAGACCCATGATCTCCAGAATTTCAGCCACGCTGTCACCGATCGCCGGAGTGGGGGCCAGGGACAGGTCTACGATACCAAAAGGCACAGACAGGCGTTTTGAGGCTTCCTGAGCAACCAGCTGACCCATGCGGGTGATTTTGAAAGCGGTTTTCTTGATAGTCTCAGCCACAACATCAAAGCTCTCTCCCTTACAGTTTTTCAGTGCGTGGGCAACAACACCGGGGCCGGATACACCCACATTGATAACACACTCAGGCTCACCCACGCCGTGGAAAGCGCCTGCCATAAAGGGGTTATCCTCCACAGCGTTTGCAAATACCACAAGCTTTGCACAGCCCATGGGGTCAATATCGGCAGTCCGGCGGATTATTCTTCCCATAAGTGCGACAGCGTCCATGTTGATGCCCGCCTTGCTGGAGGCAACATTTACGCTGGAGCAGACGATGTCGGTTTCGGTCAGGGCTCTGGGGATGGAATTAATGAGGCGCAGATCGCTCTCGGTGAAGCCTTTCTGGCACAGGGCGGAAAAACCGCCGATAAAGTTTACTCCGACAGCCTTTGCGGCCTTGTCCAAGGTCAGCGCAAGAGGAGTATAATCCTCATCACTGCAGGCGGCAGCCACAAGGGAGATGGGGGTGACGGAAATACGCTTGTTGATGATAGGGATACCAAATTCTCTTTCGATAGCGCAGCCGGTGTCCACCAGCTTTTCGGCCCTGCGGCAGATCTTGTCGTAGATTTTGCCGCAGCAGATGTCCATGCTGCTGTCGGCACAGTCCAAAAGGCTGATACCCATGGTCACGGTACGCACATCCAGATGCTGCTGGTCGATCATCTGGATAGTCTGAAGAATTTCACTGTTACTGAATAACTGACTCATTATTTTGCCCTCTAAATTCTGTGCATGGCCTCGAAAATATCCTGACGCTGGATGTTAATGTTCAGAGAACGCTTTTCGCCCATTTCCTTTAGCAGGGTGCTGAGCTGGTCAAAGGGCAGCTTGCAGTCGGCAAGGTCCACAAACATGATCATGGTAAAATAGCCCTGCATAAGGGTCTGGCTGATATCCAGAATGTTGATCTCATTTTCAGCCAGCAAAGTGGCCACATAGGCAGTGATGCCCTTGGCGTCCTTTGCGAATACGCTTACAATTGCTTTCATGCTTTTTATCTCCTATTTCTTTCTGCTGGAAATCTTGAGAGCAAAGACAATGCTCAGAGAAGACAGGGCGATGGCGGTGCCCATGATCATGGCCAGATTGTTCAGGGGAACAAGATTACGAACCAGGAAAACGACCAGCACAGCGGCAAGGCCGATAAGGCCGGAAGCGCGGGCATAGGTGGTAACAGCCTCGGGAGTGTTCTTTGCGGCGCAGCGCTTGCCGATAATGGATATAATACCGGAGGCGGCAGCGCCCCAGAGAAGGCCAACAATAAAACCAAGTACAATTTTCATTATAAAAACCTCTTTTATCTTTTTTTCAGATTCTACCATAAAGCGCCCTGCTTGCCAATATGTAAAAGCCTGCAAAGTTTGCAGGCTAAAAATCGATTATGATATTGCCTATGCTGTCGGGCACTTCCATTTCAGGCAAAGGCGCTTCAGTTGCCACGGGGGGCTCAGGTGCCGGCAAAACAGGCTCAGGCAAATCAAATTCGGGAGCGGGTTCTGCTTCGGTTTCGGGCTCCGGTTCAGCAACTGGTTCAGTAACAGTGGCAGGGGGCGGCAGATAGTAGTCAGCTCCGTGCAGTATTCCGGTTGAAAGGAAGCTGCCGCCGTCTTTATAGACAATGTCCAGATTTTCGAAGCCCACCTGTGTTTCAAAGGGGTTGAGAAGCTCATTTATCATAGGCAGCCAAGTCCACAGATCGATGATCGCGTAGCTGTACCCATTGACGATATCGGAACTGTTCGGAGCTGTGTGAAAGTTAATATTTTCTTTTTTGCACTGCAGTGCCTGACGGATAAAAAAGGCAATGTTCGCTGAACTCATATTGGTGTCCACATTCTCAGCCAGCAGGCTAACTACTTTACTGAGGTTAGGTATGTTCCCAAGCTCGGTAAACTGAGAGGCGCAGGCTTTTAAAAACAGCTGCTGCATATTGATTCTGCCAAGGTCACCGTCAATATAACCGCTGCGGTAACGGCACACGCCCATTGCGTTGTAGCCGTCCAGCAGCTGGTAGCCGGGTTGTATGTGGATGTACAGATCCTGCCAGGGATCTTCATAGTCCAGAGCCTGGGGCACATCAAAGTATACGCCGCCCATGGCATCCACCACATCCACAAAAACATTGAGATCCACCACTGCATAGCAGTCCACATCAAAGCCCAGCAGCCTTTTGAGCTGATAGCGCAGAGCATCGATGCCGTTGCCGCCGGAATTGACATCACTCCAGTAGACAGCATTGATTTTCCGTATATTCCAGTTTTCGTTTATGAGAGTATCACGGGGAATATTCACAAAATCCATGCTGTGGGCTTTGGTGTCCAGCTTTCCCACCAGAATGGTGTCGGTGTTTCCGTTGCCGTCATCGTTTCCCACAAGCAGCAAAGTGTACACACCGTCCTGCCGGTTTGTATCAAAGGCAAGTCCGGCATCCTCTGTGGGTGTGGGACTCTGCAGGGCCGTGGGGGATGCCGAAGGACTTACTTCAATTTCAGGAGCTTTTTCCCAAAGAATGTATGAGCTGGATATACCTATAAGTAAAACTGCCGCAGCCGAGATGGCAAGCGCGCCGAATTTCAAATATTTGCTTCTCATTTTATGCCGTCCTAGTATTCAGATATATAAAGTATACCCGTAATATGCAGCTTCAAAAAGAAAGTTTTGTATATTATTCCGGAGAATGTGGGCGTAAAAGGGTGAAATATAGGATAAATATACAAAAGCAAAAAAGATGTATATTTATGCTTGACTTTATCCGTTAAAAGTGCTAAAGTAAGCCCATCAACAAGAGGAGGAACAAAAATGGCTGTTCGTTTTGCACACAGATACCGTTATTACTATTACTTTATGGAGTAATAGCTGTTTGTGCTGCAAAAAAGACCATTCTTATTTTTAGTCTTGCTGAGCTGCACAAACGGATGTGCAGCTTTTTCGTTTCCATAGGAAACACACGAAATTGATCTGGAGGAAATCAAAATGAAGAAGACACTTGCAATTATCTGCGCACTGGTTATGATGCTTTCTCTGTGTGCCTGCGGCGGTTCTTCCACTCCCGCACCGACCGAAGCTCCCGCAGCAGCCCCTGCTGTGACTCCCGCAGAAACCCCTGCAGAAGCTCCCGCCGCTGTTGTTTATAATATCGGCATCTGCCAGCTGGTCCAGCATGATGCTCTGGACGCTGCAACTCAGGGCTTCAAGGACGCTCTGGTTGAGAAGCTGGGTGACGCTGTTGTTTTTGATGAGCAGAATGCTTCCGGCGATTCCGCTACCTGCTCTGTTATCTGCAACCAGTTCGTCAGCAACGAAGTTGACCTGATCATGGCTAACGCTACTCCCGCTGTTCTGGCAGCTCAGTCCGCTACCGGTACCATCCCCATCCTGGGCACCTCCGTTACCGACTATGCTTCCGCTCTGGGCATTGATAACTGGAACGGCACCACCGGCACCAACATCTCCGGCACCTCCGACCTTGCTCCTCTGGACGGTCAGGCTCAGATGCTCAACGAGCTGTTCCCCGATGCAAAGACTATCGGCATCCTTTACTGCTCCGGCGAGCCCAACTCCAAGTACCAGGCTACTGTTATTACTCCTCAGCTTGAGGCTCTGGGCTACACCGTATCTGAGTTCACCTTTGCTGACTCAAATGATGTTGCTACCGTTACCGCCAACGCATGCGGCGAGGTCGATGTTATCTACATCCCCACCGATAACACCGCTGCTTCCTGCACCGAGGCTATCAACAATGTAGCACTGCCCGCCGGCGTTCCCATCATCGCCGGTGAGGAAGGCATCTGCAAGGGCTGCGGCGTTGCAAGCCTTAGCCCCAGCTACTACGATCTCGGCTATGCTACCGGCCTGCAGGCATACGAGGTCCTGGTAAACGGTGCTGACGTTTCCACCATGGAGATCCAGTATGCTCCTCAGTTCACCAAGCTGTACAATGCTGCAAATGCTGAGACTCATGGCGTTGAGATCCCTGCTGACTACGTAGCTATCGGCTAATATAAGATCAAATAATTAAAAATGTACCGCCTGACCCCTGCGCGAAAGCGCAGGGGTATAGGTGCAAATAAGGAGACTTTTTTGTTGTGAGTATTTCGGCTTATTTTGCTTCCCTGAGTATATTGAAGCTACTGAAAAATATGCCCGGCGGCGTTGCGCAGGGCCTGATCTGGGGTCTGATGGCTCTGGGCGTATACATAACCTTCAGGTTGCTGGATGTGGCAGATCTTACTGTTGACGGTTCTTTCACCACCGGCGGCGCGGTTACAGTCATGCTGATCATTGCCGGCTGCCCCGCATGGGTGGCCATTCTTGTGGCAGTTATCGCCGGTGTTCTGGCGGGTTTCTGCACGGGAGTCCTGCATACAAAGCTGGGTATTCCTGCCATTCTTGCCGGTATTCTCACCCAATTTTCCCTGTACTCCATAAACCTGAGAATAATGGGCATGGCGGCAAATAAGGCGGTCAGTGTGGATAAGTATGACCTTATCCTCTCCTCCCGCCACATCGGCCCCTCCATCCTCACCGGTCTGATGATCGCCTTTGTGCTCATCACCTTCTTCTACTGGTACTTTGGCACCGAGCAGGGCTCCGCCCTTCGCGCCACCGGCAATAATGCCGCCATGAGCCGCGCTCTGGGTATTAATATTGACACCATGAAGGTTCTTGGTCTGTCCATCTCCAATGGTATTGTGGCACTTTCCGGCGGCCTTATGGCCCAGTTCCAGGGCTTTGCCGATATCAACATGGGCAGAGGCGCCATTGTTATCGGCCTTGCAGCAGTTATCATCGGTGAAGTTATTGGCCGCGGCCTGCTGGGTAAGCGCCTGAACTTCTTTGGTACTCTGGCCTTTGTTGTGGTCGGCGGCGTTATCTATTATCTGGTGGTCGTCATTGTTCTTTGGCTGCGTCTCAACTCCAACGACCTGAAGCTCTTCACTGCGGTTGTCGTTGCGCTGTTCCTGGCTGTGCCCTACCTGAAAGAGCAGTCTGTCAGCTCCTTTGCAAGACTGAAGAAAGGAGCCGAGAAAAATGCTTGATTTAAAACACATAAGCAAAACCTTTAACAAGGGCACCATAAATGAAAAGCAGGCCCTTTGTGACCTGCAGCTGCACCTGAACCCCGGCGATTTCGTCACTGTTATCGGCGGCAACGGCGCAGGTAAGTCCACCATGCTTAACGCTGTTG